>NZ_JBFAWY010000012.1:0-211739 GCF_040680575.1 Streptomyces sp. NPDC052020 | reverse complement strand
GGGAGGGGCGTGTCGGGGGGTGGCCGCCCGCAGCGGTTGGCGCGTCAACACCGGAACGTTCTTGGCCGACCGATTCCGCGCCGTTCCGAGGACGGGCACCCCCCGACGCGACCCGACCCACCCCCCGCGCGAAGGCGCTACGCGCACCCCCACCGAAGCCGCACAGGCGCCGCAGGCATGACGCCGTACCCCCGCCGGCCGGCGCAGGCGCCGCAGGCATGACGCCGTACCCGCACCGGCCGGCGCAGGCGCCGCAGGCATGACGCCGTACCCGCACCGGCCGGCGCAGGCGCCGCAGGCATGACGCCGTACCCCCGCCGGCCGGCGCAGGCGCCGCAGGCGCCGCAGGCATGACGCCGTACCCCCGCCGGCCGGCGCAGGCGCCGCAGGCGCCGCAGGCATGACGCCGTACCCCCGCCGGCCGGCACAGGCGCCGCAGGCATGACGCCGCACCCCCATCGGCCCGCACAGGCGCCGCAGGCACCACCCCGCCCCCACCGGCCCGCACAGGCGCCGCAGGCACCCCGCACCAGCCCCGCCCTACCCGCAACCAGCCCTCCCCGCGCCCACCAGCCACCCATCGATCCCCGCCAGCAGCTCCTCCTTCACGTCCTTCGGCGCCGCCGACCCCCGCACCGACTGCCGGGCCAGCTCGGCAAGCTCCGCATCGCTGAACCCGTGGTGCCGCCGCGCGATCTCGTACTGGGCGGCCAGCCGCGACCCGAACAGCAACGGATCGTCCGCGCCGAGCGCCATCGGCACCCCCGCCTCGAACAGCGTCCGCAACGGCACGTCCTCGAACTTCTCGTACACCCCCAGCGCCACGTTCGAGGCCGGACACACCTCGCACGTCACCCCCCGGTCCGCCAGCCGCTTCAGCAGCCGCGGATCCTCCGCCGCCCGCACCCCGTGCCCGATCCGGTCGGCCCCCAGGTCGTCCAGGCAGTCCCGCACCGAGGCGACCCCGGCCAGCTCACCCCCGTGCGGCGCCGACAGCAGCCCTCCGTCCCGGGCGATCGCGAATGCCCGGTCGAAGTCCCGCGCCATGCCCCGCCGCTCGTCGTTCGACAGCCCGAACCCGATCACCCCCCGGTCCGCGTACCGCACCGCCAGCCGCGCCAGCGTCCGCGCGTCCAGCGGGTGCTTCATCCGGTTCGCGGCCACCAGCACCCGCATCCCGAGCCCGGTCTCCCGCATCGCCGACTCCACCGCGTCCAGGATGATCTCCAGCGCCGGAATCAGCCCGCCCAGCCGCGGCGCGTACGACGTCGGGTCGACCTGGATCTCCAGCCACCCCGACCCGTCCCGCACATCCTCCTCCGCGGCCTCCCTGACCAGCCGCTGGATGTCCTCCGGCTCCCGCAGGCACGAGCGCGCCGCGTCGTACAGCCGTTGGAAGCGGAACCAGCCCCGTTCGTCCGTCGCCCGCAGTCGCGGCGGCTCCCCGCCGGTCAGCGCCTCGGTCAGCGCCTCGGGCAGACGCACCCCGTATTTGTCGGCCAGCTCCAGGAGGGTGCTCGGCCGCATCGATCCGGTGAAGTGCAGGTGCAGATGGGCTTTCGGCAGCTCAGAGACATCACGTACGCGCTCCATCCCAGGATCCTGCCGTACGTCCCGCCCGCCCCGGTAGGGCTTTCCCCGTACGTGCTCTTGCTCGCACAAAGAAACAGGAGAACCCGTTTCATTGTGCGAAAAGGCGGAGCACCCCCCGTCACCGAGGGATGCTCCGCCCTGGTACCGAACGGAACGGACGCTCAGTCCCTGGCCTCCGCCAGCAGCTTCTGGATCCGGCTCACGCCCTCGACGAGGTCCTCGTCCCCGAGCGCGTACGACAGCCGCAGGTAGCCCGGCGTACCGAACGCCTCACCGGGCACCACCGCGACCTCGGCCTCCTCCAGGATCAGCGCGGCCAGCTCGACCGTGTCCTGCGGCCGCCTGCCGCGGATCTCCTTGCCGAGCAGCCCCTTCACCGACGGGTACGCGTAGAAGGCGCCCTCCGGTTCCGGGCACACCACGCCGTCGATCTCGTTGAGCATCCGCACGATGGTCTTGCGCCGCCGGTCGAACGCCTCCCGCATGGCCGCGACCGCCTCCAGACCGCCGGAGACCGCCGCCAGCGCCGCCGCCTGCGCCACGTTCGACACGTTGGAGGTCGCGTGCGACTGGAGGTTGGTCGCGGCCTTCACCACGTCCTTCGGGCCGATGACCCACCCGACCCGCCAGCCGGTCATCGCGTACGTCTTGGCCACACCGTTGACCACGATGCACTTGTCCCGCAGCTCCGGCAGGATCGCCGGCAGGGAGGTGAACTTCGCGTCGCCGTAGACGAGGTGCTCGTAGATCTCGTCGGTCAGCACCCACAGGCCGTGCTCGACGGCCCAGCGGCCGATCGCCTCGGCCTCGGCCCCGCCGTAGACCGCGCCCGTCGGGTTCGACGGCGAGACGAAGAGCACGACCTTCGTCCGCTCCGTGCGCGCCGCCTCCAGCTGCTCCACGGAGACCCGGTATCCCGTCGTCTCGTCGGCCGTCACGAAGACCGGCACACCGCCGGCCAGCCGGATCGACTCCGGGTACGTCGTCCAGTACGGCGCCGGGACGATGACCTCGTCGCCCGGGTCGAGGATCGCGGCGAACGCCTCGTAGATGGCCTGCTTGCCGCCGTTGGTCACGAGGACCTGGGAGGCGTCGACCTCGTAGCCGGAGTCGCGCAGCGTCTTCGCGGCGATCGCGGCCTTCAGCTCGGGCAGGCCGCCGGCCGGGGTGTAGCGGTGGTACTTCGGGTTCTTGCAGGCCTCGACGGCGGCCTCGACGATGTAGTCCGGCGTCGGGAAGTCGGGTTCACCGGCGCCGAAGCCGATCACCGGACGCCCGGCGGCCTTGAGGGCCTTGGCCTTGGCGTCCACGGCCAGGGTGGCGGACTCGGAGATCGCGCCGACTCGGGCGGAGACCCGGCGCTCGGAGGGAGGGGTTGCAGCGCTCATGAGGCCATCGTTCCAGACCGGAAACCGCCCCGGCACACGGGTTTCACCCACTGAACAACCTCGGCGCGGCACCGGGCAAAGCCCTGGACAACAGTCCGGAACCGGCCCGTGGCCAGGACGATCTTGGGTCGACTAGGCCCGGCGGGACGGTCCACCCGCCCTTTCTGTTCGACGACCGGCCGCAGAACACGTACACTCTCACCTCGTTGGCCTTCAGCAACCGCGCCCGGCCGGTGCACACCACGCATCCGGGGGGATGCGGTACGTTGGGGGACACACAAAGGGTCGTAGCTCAATTGGTAGAGCACTGGTCTCCAAAACCAGCGGTTGGGGGTTCAAGTCCCTCCGGCCCTGCTACACACACCTTCGCCAGGATGTGTGCGCATGTACGTACAGCAATGCAACGCCGTGCGGCTCAGACCGGGCGCGGCACGGCCACGACCCGGAATCAGGTGAGGACGAGTGACGGACGCCGTGGGCTCCATCGACATGCCTGATGCCCAGGACGAGGCGCCGGACTCCAAGAAGACCCGCAAGGGCGGCAAGCGGGCCAAGAAGGGCCCGCTGAAGCGCCTCGCGCTCTTCTACCGCCAGATCGTCGCGGAGCTTCGCAAGGTCGTCTGGCCTTCGCGCAACCAGCTGACGTCTTACACCACCGTGGTGATCATTTTCGTCGCCATCATGATCGGCCTGGTGACCGTGATTGACTATGGGCTCAGCAACGCCGCCAAGTACGTCTTCGGCTGAGCCGCCTGCGAAGGGCGCCGTGATACCCGGCGCCCGTTTCGCGTGTTCCACCCCTATGTATCCAGGAAGAAGCAGCCACCGTGTCTGACCCGAACGTGAACGACGCCATCGAGCCGGTCGAGTCCGTCGAGGACGAGCTCGGCATCGTCGAGGGCGCGGACAACGAGGACACCGAGACCTCCGCCGAGGTCGAGGCTGCCGACGTCGACACGGACGAGGCCGCCGGGGCGGAGGCCGAGGACGAGGCCGACGAGGAAGAGGCCGACCAGGAGGGCGAGGCCGGGGCGGCGGAGCCCGAGGCCGAGGCCGAGCCCGAGCTCGACCCGGTCGAGAAGCTCCGTCAGGAGCTGCGCGGTCTGCCCGGCGAGTGGTACGTCATCCACACCTACGCCGGCTACGAGAAGCGCGTGAAGGCCAACCTGGAGCAGCGCGCCGTCTCGCTGAACGTCGAGGACTTCATCTACCAGGCCGAGGTGCCCGAGGAAGAGATCGTCCAGATCAAGAACGGCGAGCGGAAGAACATCAAGCAGAACAAGCTCCCGGGCTACGTCCTGGTCCGCATGGACCTGACGAACGAGTCCTGGGGCGTCGTCCGCAACACGCCCGGTGTGACCGGCTTCGTGGGCAACGCCTACGACCCGTACCCGCTGACGCTGGACGAGATCGTGAAGATGCTCGCCCCCGAGGCCGAGGAGAAGGCCGCCCGCGAGGCCGCCGAGGCCGAGGGCAAGCCGGCTCCGCAGCGCAAGGTCGAGGTCCAGGTGCTGGACTTCGAGGTCGGCGACTCGGTCACCGTCACCGACGGTCCGTTCGCCACGCTGCAGGCCACCATCAACGAGATCAACGCCGACTCGAAGAAGGTCAAGGGCCTCGTCGAGATCTTCGGCCGCGAGACGCCGGTCGAGCTGTCCTTCGACCAGATCCAGAAGAACTAGGACCCACCCGGTTCGTCTCTGGACCCTCAGCGTCCGACCAGGTCGGGCGGCTCCTGCCCGGAGCCGCCTGACCTGCTCGGTTTTCAGCCGCGCATCCATACCCGTTATCGTTGTGCGGTATGCCTGCGTCCGGGCTGTCCCCCGTACGCAGGCAGGACCCGAATGAAAGGACCCGGAGAGCCATGCCTCCCAAGAAGAAGAAGGTCACGGGGCTCATCAAGCTCCAGATCCAGGCCGGTGCCGCTAACCCGGCCCCGCCGGTCGGCCCCGCGCTGGGTCAGCACGGCGTGAACATCATGGAGTTCTGCAAGGCCTACAACGCCGCGACCGAGTCGCAGCGCGGTTGGGTCATCCCGGTGGAGATCACGGTCTACGAGGACCGCTCCTTCACCTTCATCACCAAGACGCCGCCGGCCGCCAAGATGATCCTCAAGGCCGCGGGCGTGGAGAAGGGCTCCGGCGAGCCGCACAAGACCAAGGTCGCGAAGATCACCCGCGACCAGGTCCGCGAGATCGCCCAGACCAAGATGCCCGACCTCAACGCCAACGACCTGGACGCCGCCGAGAAGATCATCGCCGGCACCGCCCGTTCCATGGGCGTCACGGTCGAGGGCTGAACCCCAACCTCCAGCAGCAGAAGTGGCAGGGCCTGCTCGGCCCGGACCACGACTCCTAAGAAGCCACAGGAGCAGTAGTGAGCAAGCGCAGCAAGTCTCTCCGCGCTGCGGACGCCAAGATCGACCGGGAGAAGCTCTACGCTCCCCTCGAGGCCGTCCGTCTCGCCAAGGAGACCTCCACGACCAAGTTCGACGGCACCGTCGAGGTCGCCTTCCGTCTGGGTGTCGACCCGCGCAAGGCCGACCAGATGGTCCGTGGCACCGTGAACCTCCCGCACGGCACCGGTAAGACCGCCCGGGTCCTGGTCTTCGCGACCGGCGACCGTGCCGAGGCCGCGCGTGCCGCGGGCGCCGACATCGTCGGCGCCGACGAGCTGATCGACGAGGTGGCGAAGGGCCGTCTGGACTTCGACGCCGTCGTCGCCACCCCGGACCTCATGGGCAAGGTCGGCCGCCTCGGCCGCGTGCTCGGTCCCCGTGGTCTGATGCCGAACCCGAAGACCGGCACCGTCACCCCGGACGTCGCCAAGGCCGTCACCGACATCAAGGGCGGCAAGATCGAGTTCCGTGTCGACAAGCACGCGAACCTGCACTTCATCATCGGCAAGGTGTCCTTCGACGACACCAAGCTGGTGGAGAACTACGGCGCGGCGCTGGAGGAGATCCTCCGACTGAAGCCGTCCGCCGCCAAGGGTCGTTACATCAAGAAGGCCGCCATCACCACCACGATGGGCCCCGGCATCCCGGTCGACCCGAACCGCACCCGCAACCTCCTCGTCGAGGAGGACCCGGCGGCGGTCTGAGCCTGAGGCTCACCCAACCGGTTCACGGGCCCCGCACCCCTTCCAGGGTGCGGGGCCCGTTCCCCTTTTCCCGGCGGTTTCCCGCTGTCCCGGCCGCCCCGGGTCTTCCCGGATCTCCCAGGGCCTTCTCGGATTCACCGCAGGCGGGAACCGGGCGGGCGGGGCGGATAATCGGCGGTCTGTTCGGAACGGGTCGGATACGATCACCGCCTTGCTGTGCATCAGCCGTGTATCCCGTGGGGGGAAACCAGATGAAGCGTTCCGTACACCGTCCCTCGCGCCGTACGGCCGGCGCGGGCCTGGCCGCGCTGCTGCTCGCCGCGGGCACCGCCGCATGCGGCACGGGCGAGGAATCGCCGGAGATGACGCCGGCGGCGGCCGTCGCCAAGGCGGCCGAGAAGGCGGAGGAGATCACCTCCTTCCGCTACGAGATGACCGGCAAGGTCCCCGAGCAGGGCCGGGTCGAGGCCGAGGCGGCGATGCGGCTGGAGCCTGAGATGGCCATGAGCATGAAGATGACCGCCGCCGACCAGGGCGACGACGCGAGCGCCGAGATCCGGCTCGTCGACAAGGCCATGTACATCGGCGGCTCCTCGGCCTCCCAGGGGCAGGGCGGCAAGAGCTGGCTCAAGTTCGACCTGTCCGACCTGGACGCCGGTACGGAGTCCAAGCAGCTCGGGGCGGCCTCTCAGGCCGACAAGAACCCCGCCGCCGAGTCCACCTTCCTCACCGGCGCCAAGGACGTGAAGAAGGTCGGCACCGAGAAGGTCGACGGCGTCGAGACCACCCGCTACTCGGGCACGCTCACCGTGGACCAGCTGCGGGCCTCCCTGAAGGACGAGGACAAGGAGACCCGCGAGCGCAAGGAGAAGAGCATCGAGCAGTACGAGAAGCTGGGTGTCGACAAGTTCACCATGGACGTGTGGGTGGACGGCGAGGACCACACCAAGCGGTTCCGCATGCGCGGTGACGCCGAGAAGGGTCCGCTCGATGTGACGATCACCTTCCGCGACGTCAACAAGCCGGTCGAGGTCACCGCCCCGCCCGCCAAGGACGTCGCCTCGTTGGAGGACCTGATGACCGGAGCGGCGGCCGGCTGAGCCGCCGTACGGGCGGATTTGCCCTGCGGCGATCCCTTCCCGTATTCTCCTACAGAAGCCAAAGACCGCTGGTCGTTGCCGTGCGCTCGCATGAGGGCGCGGTGGCCGAAGGATCCGCTGAACTGCGGACGACCCGCGCAGGTGACAGTGGAGAAGCTCCCGGAAGCCGCGTGCCGTGTGCATGCGAATGTTCCGGTGGTAGCTACGCCCCGTGCGCCTGCGCCGGGGCGTTTCGTTTTCCCCAGTCCTCCTTCGGGTCCGCGCGGTCCGAATCACCCGGAAGGAGGCCGAGGCTCTATGGCGAGGCCCGACAAGGCTGCCGCGGTTGCCGAGCTGACGGACAAGTTCCGCAGCTCCAACGCCGCCGTGCTGACCGAGTACCGCGGTCTCACCGTGGCGCAGCTCAAGCAGCTGCGCCGGTCGCTCGGTGAGAACGCCCAGTACGCCGTGGTGAAGAACACGCTGACCAAGATTGCGGCCAACGAGGCCGGGATCACGACGCTGGACGACCAGTTCAATGGTCCGACGGCTGTCGCCTTCATCACCGGTGACCCGGTGGAGTCGGCGAAGGGTCTCCGTGACTTCGCCAAGGACAACCCGAATCTCGTCATCAAGGGCGGTGTCCTTGACGGCAAGGCGCTGTCCGCCGACGAGATCAAGAAGCTTGCGGACCTCGAGTCCCGCGAGGTTCTGCTCTCCAAGCTGGCCGGTGCCTTCAAGGCGAAGCAGTCCCAGGCTGCCTCCGTCTTCCAGGCGCTGCCGTCGAAGCTCGTCCGCACCGTGGACGCGCTCCGTGCCAAGCAGGACGAGCAGGGCGGTGCCGAGTAATTCGGCTCGCTTTCCGATCCTCTCCCGCTTGAGGTGAGGGTCGTTGCGGGCCCGACGTACGCCCGCCTTACCCAGTACATCCGGCACCTGCCGATTTAGTGGAAGGACCGCCATCATGGCGAAGCTCACCCAGGACGAGCTGCTGGCCCAGTTCGAGGAGATGACCCTCATCGAGCTCTCCGAGTTCGTGAAGGCCTTCGAGGAGAAGTTCGACGTCACCGCCGCCGCGGCCGCCCCGGTCGTCGTCGCCGGTGGTGCCGCCGGTGGCGCCGCCGCCGAGGCCGTCGAGGAGAAGGACGAGTTCGACGTCATCCTCACCGGCGCCGGCGACAAGAAGATCCAGGTCATCAAGGTCGTGCGCGAGCTGACCTCCCTCGGCCTGAAGGAGGCCAAGGACCTGGTCGACGGCACCCCGAAGCCGGTTCTGGAGAAGGTCAACAAGGAGGCCGCCGACAAGGCCAAGGAGGCCCTCGAGGGCGCCGGCGCCTCCGTCGAGGTCAAGTAAGACCTTCGCGAAGAGCGAAACGGCTCGCTAGGGCTGTAACGCGAACGCACCGAAGGGCGATCATCCATCCGGGTGGTCGCCCTTCGGCGTACCCGGGGTCGCGGCGGCGGCTGCCTTGCACCTGTGTTCGTGGGGGGTAAGGTGATCTTCGTCGTGACTCGGGGGACCCCGGTTCGGCCAAGGGGGCCTTGACGAACCGCACGCAGCGCGCAATTCTCAGGACGCGTCGTCACAACGATCCGAATCCGAGGCATGGATCGACGACGAAGAGGGCAGTATCAACGTGCGTTGAGGGCAGGCATGCCGCAGGCGTTGAGAACAGTGAGAGTCTCAGAAAATGGGGACTGGACATCAGTGTGCCGTGTGGCTACACTGACCCTTTGCGCTGCCTGTTAGCTGCCCCCTGCCCGTCACCAGGGGTCTACCCTCACCCGAGCACGGACGACCAGAAGATCTCCGACCTGGGATTTCTGTCTCTGTGTAGGGGGAGGGGCCGGTACGCGCGTAGTGAGTCCGAGCCCTCGGAAGGACCCCCTCTTGGCCGCCTCGCGCACTGCCTCGACCGCGAATACGAACAATGGCGCCAGCACCGCCCCGCTGCGCATCTCCTTTGCAAAGATCAAGGAGCCCCTCGAGGTTCCGAACCTTCTCGCGCTTCAGACCGAGAGCTTCGACTGGCTGCTCGGCAATGACGCGTGGAAGGCTCGCGTCGAGGAGGCTCTCGAGAACGGTCAGGACGTCCCCACCAAGTCCGGTCTGGAGGAGATCTTCGAGGAGATCTCCCCGATCGAGGACTTCTCCGGGTCGATGTCGCTGACCTTCCGCGACCACCGCTTCGAGCCGCCGAAGAACTCGATCGACGAGTGCAAGGAGCGCGACTTCACGTACGCGGCCCCGCTCTTCGTCACCGCCGAGTTCACCAACAACGAGACCGGCGAGATCAAGTCCCAGACCGTCTTCATGGGCGACTTCCCGCTCATGACGAACAAGGGCACCTTCGTCATCAACGGCACCGAGCGTGTCGTGGTGTCGCAGCTGGTCCGTTCGCCGGGCGTCTACTTCGACTCCTCCATCGACAAGACGTCCGACAAGGACATCTTCTCCGCCAAGATCATCCCGTCCCGGGGTGCCTGGCTGGAGTTCGAGATCGACAAGCGCGACATGGTCGGCGTCCGCGTCGACCGCAAGCGCAAGCAGTCCGTGACCGTTCTGCTCAAGGCGCTCGGCTGGACCACCGAGCAGATCCTCGAGGAGTTCGGCGAGTACGAGTCCATGCGCGCCACCCTGGAGAAGGACCACACCCAGGGCCAGGACGACGCGCTGCTCGACATCTACCGCAAGCTGCGCCCGGGCGAGCCCCCCACGCGTGAGGCCGCGCAGACGCTGCTGGAGAACCTCTACTTCAACCCCAAGCGCTACGACCTCGCCAAGGTCGGCCGCTACAAGGTCAACAAGAAGCTGGGTACGGACACCCCGCTGGACGCGGGCATCCTGACCGTCGAGGACATCATCGCGACGATCAAGTACCTGGTGAAGCTGCACGCCGGCGAGACCGAGACGGTCGGCGACTCCGGTCGCTCGATCATGGTCGAGACCGACGACATCGACCACTTCGGCAACCGCCGCATCCGCAGCGTCGGCGAGCTGATCCAGAACCAGGTCCGTACGGGTCTCGCCCGTATGGAGCGGGTCGTGCGCGAGCGCATGACCACCCAGGACGTCGAGGCGATCACGCCGCAGACCCTGATCAACATCCGGCCGGTCGTCGCCTCCATCAAGGAGTTCTTCGGCACCAGCCAGCTGTCCCAGTTCATGGACCAGAACAACCCGCTGTCGGGGCTGACGCACAAGCGTCGTCTGAACGCCCTCGGCCCGGGTGGTCTCTCCCGTGAGCGGGCCGGCTTCGAGGTCCGCGACGTGCACCCGTCGCACTACGGCCGTATGTGCCCGATCGAGACGCCGGAAGGCCCGAACATCGGTCTGATCGGCTCGCTGGCCTCCTACGGCCGGGTCAACGCGTTCGGTTTCATCGAGACGCCGTACCGCAAGGTCGTCGACGGCCAGGTCACCGACGAGGTGGACTACCTGACCGCCGACGAGGAAGACCGCTTCGTCATCGCGCAGGCCAACGCGCCGCTGACCGACGAGCTCCGGTTCGCCGAGGCCCGCGTGCTGGTCCGCCGCAAGGGCGGCGAGGTCGACTACGTCGGCCCCGAGGACGTGGACTACATGGACGTCTCGCCGCGCCAGATGGTGTCGGTCGCGACCGCCATGATCCCCTTCCTGGAGCACGACGACGCCAACCGCGCCCTCATGGGCGCGAACATGATGCGCCAGGCCGTGCCGCTGATTAAGTCCGAGGCGCCGCTCGTCGGCACCGGCATGGAGTACCGCTCCGCGGTCGACGCCGGCGACGTGGTCAAGGCCGAGAAGGCCGGTGTGGTCCAGGAGGTCTCCGCGGACTACATCACCACCGCCAACGACGACGGCACGTACATCACGTACCGCCTGGCCAAGTTCGCCCGATCCAACCAGGGCACCTCGGTCAACCAGAAGGTCATCGTCAACGAGGGCGACCGCGTCATCGAGGGCCAGGTCCTCGCCGACGGACCGGCCACCGAGAACGGCGAGATGGCCCTCGGCAAGAATCTGCTGGTCGCGTTCATGCCGTGGGAGGGTCACAACTACGAGGACGCGATCATCCTGTCGCAGCGCCTCGTACAGGACGACGTCCTCTCCTCGATCCACATCGAGGAGCACGAGGTCGACGCCCGTGACACCAAGCTCGGCCCCGAGGAGATCACCCGGGACATCCCGAACGTCTCCGAGGAGGTCCTCGCCGACCTCGACGAGCGCGGCATCATCCGCATCGGCGCCGAGGTCATCGCCGGTGACATCCTCGTCGGCAAGGTCACGCCCAAGGGTGAGACCGAGCTGACGCCGGAGGAGCGCCTGCTGCGCGCGATCTTCGGTGAGAAGGCCCGTGAGGTCCGCGACACCTCGCTGAAGGTGCCGCACGGCGAGACCGGCAAGGTCATCGGCGTGCGCGTCTTCGACCGCGAGGAGGGCGACGAGCTGCCGCCGGGCGTGAACCAGCTGGTCCGCGTCTACGTGGCGCAGAAGCGCAAGATCACCGACGGTGACAAGCTCGCCGGCCGGCACGGCAACAAGGGTGTCATCTCCAAGATCCTGCCGATCGAGGACATGCCGTTCCTGGAGGACGGCACCCCGGTCGACATCATCCTCAACCCGCTCGGTGTGCCGTCCCGAATGAACCCGGGACAGGTTCTGGAGATCCACCTCGGCTGGCTCGCCAGCCGCGGCTGGGACGTCTCCGGCCTCGCCGACGAGTGGGCGCAGCGCCTCCAGGCCATCGGCGCCGACAAGGTCGAGCCCGGCACCAACGTCGCCACCCCGGTCTTCGACGGTGCGCGTGAGGACGAGCTCGCGGGTCTGCTCCAGCACACCATCCCGAACCGCGACGGCGAGCGCATGGTGCTCCCGACCGGCAAGGCGCGGCTGTTCGACGGCCGTAGCGGTGAGCCGTTCCCCGACCCGATCTCGGTCGGCTACATGTACATCCTGAAGCTGCACCACCTGGTCGACGACAAGCTGCACGCCCGCTCGACCGGTCCGTACTCGATGATCACCCAGCAGCCGCTGGGTGGTAAGGCCCAGTTCGGTGGCCAGCGGTTCGGCGAGATGGAGGTGTGGGCACTCGAGGCGTACGGCGCCGCCTACGCGCTCCAGGAGCTGCTGACCATCAAGTCCGACGACGTGACCGGCCGCGTGAAGGTCTACGAGGCCATCGTCAAGGGCGAGAACATCCCCGAACCCGGCATCCCCGAGTCCTTCAAGGTGCTCATCAAGGAGATGCAGTCGCTCTGCCTGAACGTGGAGGTGCTGTCCAGCGACGGTATGTCCATCGAGATGCGCGACACCGACGAGGACGTCTTCCGCGCGGCGGAGGAGCTCGGTATCGACCTGTCCCGGCGCGAGCCGAGCAGCGTCGAAGAGGTCTGACGGGAGTCCGGTCCGGAGGTTCAGCGATGAAGATCCCTGAGCCTCCGGCCGGCCCCAGGACCCCCGTATCAGACCCCAAGACTTACGACCCTGAGAGGGATTGACGCATAGTGCTCGACGTCAACTTCTTCGACGAGCTCCGGATCGGCCTGGCCACCGCTGACGACATCCGTCAGTGGAGCCACGGCGAGGTCAAGAAGCCCGAGACCATCAACTACCGCACCCTCAAGCCCGAAAAGGACGGACTCTTCTGCGAGAAGATCTTCGGTCCGACCCGGGACTGGGAGTGCTACTGCGGCAAGTACAAGCGCGTCCGCTTCAAGGGCATCATCTGTGAGCGCTGTGGCGTCGAGGTCACGCGCGCCAAGGTGCGCCGTGAGCGGATGGGCCACATCGAGCTCGCCGCGCCCGTCACGCACATCTGGTACTTCAAGGGCGTCCCGTCGCGTCTGGGCTACCTGCTCGACCTGGCGCCGAAGGACCTGGAGAAGGTCATCTACTTCGCCGCGTACATGATCACGTACGTGGACGAGGAGCGCCGTCAGCGCGACCTGCCCTCGCTGGAGGCCCACGTCTCCGTCGAGCGCCAGCAGATCGAGCAGCGCCGCGACGCCGACCTGGAGGCCCGCGCCAAGAAGCTCGAGACCGACCTGGCCGAGCTGGAGGCCGAGGGCGCCAAGGCCGACGTGCGCCGCAAGGTGCGCGAGGGTGCCGAGCGCGAGATGAAGCAGCTGCGCGACCGCGCGCAGCGCGAGATCGACCGCCTCGACGAGGTGTGGAACCGCTTCAAGAACCTCAAGGTCCAGGACCTGGAGGGCGACGAGCTCCTCTACCGCGAGCTGCGTGACCGCTTCGGCACGTACTTCGACGGCTCGATGGGCGCCGCGGCGCTGCAGAAGCGCCTGGAGTCCTTCGACCTGGAGGAGGAGGCGGAGAAGCTCCGCGAGATCATCCGCACCGGCAAGGGCCAGAAGAAGACCCGTGCGCTCAAGCGCCTCAAGGTCGTCTCCGCGTTCCTCCAGACCAGCAACAGCCCCAAGGGCATGGTGCTGGACTGCGTGCCGGTCATCCCGCCGGACCTGCGTCCGATGGTGCAGCTGGACGGTGGCCGCTTCGCGACCTCCGACCTGAACGACCTGTACCGCCGTGTCATCAACCGCAACAACCGCCTGAAGCGCCTTCTCGACCTCGGTGCCCCCGAGATCATCGTGAACAACGAGAAGCGCATGCTCCAGGAGGCCGTGGACGCGCTGTTCGACAACGGCCGCCGCGGCCGTCCGGTCACCGGCCCGGGCAACCGGCCGCTGAAGTCCCTCAGCGACATGCTCAAGGGCAAGCAGGGCCGCTTCCGTCAGAACCTGCTCGGCAAGCGTGTGGACTACTCCGCGCGTTCCGTGATCGTCGTCGGTCCGCAGCTCAAGCTGCACCAGTGCGGTCTGCCGAAGGCGATGGCGCTGGAGCTGTTCAAGCCGTTCGTGATGAAGCGCCTGGTCGACCTGAACCACGCGCAGAACATCAAGAGCGCCAAGCGGATGGTCGAGCGCGGCCGCACGGTCGTGTACGACGTGCTGGAAGAGGTCATCGCGGAGCACCCGGTTCTGCTGAACCGTGCGCCCACGCTGCACCGCCTCGGCATCCAGGCCTTCGAGCCGCAGCTGGTCGAGGGCAAGGCCATCCAGATCCACCCGCTCGTCTGCACCGCGTTCAACGCGGACTTCGACGGTGACCAGATGGCCGTGCACCTGCCGCTGTCCGCGGAGGCGCAGGCCGAGGCCCGCATCCTGATGTTGTCCTCGAACAACATCCTCAAGCCCGCCGACGGCCGTCCGGTGACGATGCCGACCCAGGACATGGTGCTGGGCCTGTACTTCCTCACCACCGACGCCGAGGGCCGCGACATCAAGGGCGAGGGCCGCGCCTTCGCCTCCGTCGCCGAGGCGATCATGGCGTTCGACGCCGGCGAGCTGTCGCTCCAGGCGCCGGTCGACGTCCGCTTCCCGGTGGGCACCATCCCGCCGCGGGGCTGGGAGCCGCCGGTCCGCGAGGAGGGCGAGCCGGAGTGGCAGCAGGGTGACAGCTTCACCCTGCGGACCACGCTGGGCCGCGCGCTCTTCAACGAGCTGCTGCCCGAGGACTACCCGTTCGTCGACTACGAGGTCGGCAAGAAGCAGCTCTCCCAGATCGTCAACGACCTGGCCGAGCGCTACCCGAAGGTCATCGTGGCGGCGACGCTCGACAACCTGAAGGCGGCCGGCTTCTACTGGGCCACCCGTTCCGGTGTCACCGTGGCCATCTCCGACGTCGTCGTCCCCGAGGCGAAGAAGGAGATCGTCCGCGGCTACGAGGCGCAGGACGAGAAGGTCCAGAAGCAGTACGAGCGCGGTCTGATCACCAAGGACGAGCGCACGCAGGAGCTCATCGCGATCTGGACCAAGGCGACCAACGAGGTCGCCGAGGCGATGAACGACAACTTCCCGAAGACCAACCCGATCTTCATGATGGTGAGCTCGGGCGCACGAGGCAACATGATGCAGATGCGTCAGATCGCCGGTATGCGTGGTCTGGTGTCGAACGCGAAGAACGAGACGATCCCGCGGCCCATCAAGGCCTCGTTCCGTGAGGGTCTGTCCGTGCTGGAGTACTTCATCTCCACGCACGGTGCCCGTAAGGGTCTGGCGGACACCGCTCTGCGTACCGCCGACTCGGGTTACCTCACCCGTCGTCTCGTGGACGTCTCCCAGGACGTCATCATCCGCGAGGAGGACTGCGGCACCGAGCGCGGTCTGCGGCTGCGGATCGCCGAGCGGAACGCCGAGGGCGTGCTGCTCAAGGCGGAGGACGTCGAGACGTCCGTGTACGCGCGCTGCCTCGCCGAGGACATCGTCGTGGACGGCAAGGTGCTGGCCCCGGCCGGCACCGACCTGGGCGACGTGCTCATCGACGAGCTGATCCGGCACGGCGTCGAGGAGGTCAAGACCCGTTCGGTCCTGACCTGCGAGTCCGCCGTCGGCACCTGCGCGATGTGCTACGGCCGTTCGCTGGCCACCGGCAAGCTGGTCGACATCGGCGAGGCGGTCGGCATCATCGCCGCCCAGTCCATCGGTGAGCCCGGTACCCAGCTGACGATGCGTACCTTCCACACCGGTGGTGTGGCCGGTGACGACATCACCCAGGGTCTGCCGCGTGTCGTCGAGCTCTTCGAGGCCCGTACCCCGAAGGGTGTCGCCCCGATCTCCGAGGCCTCCGGCCGCGTGCGGATCGAGGAGACCGAGAAGACCAAGAAGATCGTCGTCACCCCGGACGACGGCAGCGACGAGACGGCCTACCCGATCTCCAAGCGCGCCAAGGTCCTGGTCCGCGAGGGCGACCACGTCGAGGTGGGCCAGCAGCTCACCGTGGGTGCCACCAACCCGCACGACGTGCTGCGCATCCTGGGTCAGCGTGCCGTCCAGGTCCACCTGGTCGGCGAGGTCCAGAAGGTGTACAACTCGCAGGGTGTGTCGATCCACGACAAGCACATCGAGATCATCATCCGGCAGATGCTCCGCCGCGTGACGATCATCGAGTCCGGCGACGCCGAGCTGCTGCCCGGCGAGCTGGTCGAGCGCTCCCGCTTCGAGCAGGAGAACCGTCGTGTGGTCCAGGAGGGCGGTCACCCGGCCTCCGGTCGTCCGCAGCTCATGGGTATCACCAAGGCCTCGCTGGCGACCGAGTCCTGGCTGTCGGCGGCGTCCTTCCAGGAGACGACCAGGGTCCTGACGGACGCGGCGATCAACGCCAAGTCCGACTCCCTGATCGGCCTCAAGGAGAACGTCATCATCGGTAAGCTCATCCCGGCCGGTACGGGTCTGTCCCGCTACCGCAACATCCGGGTCGAGCCGACCGAGGAGGCCAAGGCCGCGATGTACTCGGCCGTCGGCTACGACGACATCGACTACTCGCCGTTCGGCTCCGGCTCCGGCCAGGCCGTTCCGCTGGAGGACTACGACTACGGTCCGTACAACCAGTAAGCGAGTCGCTTGAGCGAAGGGCGGTCACCCCGGTTCGGGGGTGACCGCCCTTCGGCGTGTGCGGCGTGTGCGGGGAGCACGAGGGGGGAGGAGGGTACGGCGGCGGTTACGGCACGCCCAGCTCGAAGATGACGTAGTGCGCGTACCAGCCGGAGGCGAGGGCCGCGGTGGTGAAGAACACCGTCAGGCTGGGCGCCTTCAGGCGGGCCAGCGCCGCGGCCGGGGCGAGAAGCAGGGGGAAGGCGGGCAGCAGGTAGCGGCCGGTGTTGCCGAACATCTGCTGGGTGCCCAGCACGGTGACGATCGTCGCCAGCGTGTAGGCGATCAGCACCAGGGGCGGGCGTTTGCGCAGCATGAGCGCGATCAGGAAGGGCAGCGCGAGCACCAGCTGGACGGCGAGCAGATCGGGCACGGCGAAGGCGAAGACGTAGTCGTGCTTGCCCACCGCCGTGTTGCGCAGGACGTCGAGGGTGTAGGCGCCGTAGTCGAAGAAGTGCGCCCAGCCCTCGCGCTGGAGCGTGAAGTAGGCGGTGGGCTCGCCGGTGGCGTAACCCACCCAGGCGATGTACGCCGCCAGGCCCAGCGGGGCGACGAGCATGGCGTAGACCGGTCCCGCCACCCCGTGCTCGCGCCGGCTGTCGCGCCGCAGCACGGTCACGAGCGCGGCGAGCCCCACGGCGCCGATGAGCACCGCGGACGTGGGCCGGTTGAGACCGGCGAGGCAGGCCAGCAGGCCGGCCGCCACCCAGCGGCGGGTCATCACGCAGTAGCAGGCCCAGGCCGCGATGGCGACGAAGACGGACTCCGAGTACACCGCCCACTCGACACCCGCGCCGGGCGCCACGGCCCACAGCCCGGCCGCGATGGTGCCCGCCCGCACCCCGGCGACCAGGCGGATCACGGCGTAGATCCCGGCGGCGGCGATGAACGAGGAGACGACGGAGACCAGGATCCCGGCGCCGTACAGGCCCAGCCCGGTCGCCTCCGACACCAGCCGGATCAGGGCCGGGTACAGCGGGAAGAAGGCGACCGAGTTCTGCTGGACCGTGAACAGGCCGTCGGTGTTCAGCCGGACCAGCTCCGGCCGGTAGCCGTGCTCGGCGATCTGGAGGTACCACCAGCCGTCCCAGGTGGACAGCACGTCCCACCAGTGGGCGCCGCCGCCGAACCGGGGCTCCTTGCCGCGGTAGTCCCCGGCCCACTCCAGCAGGACGGCGAAGACGGCCAGGCCGGCCAGCTTCGTCACGCCGTACAGGGCGAGCGGGGGCAGGTAGGGCCGCGCGGCGTCCGGCAGGGCCGGGCGCCGGATCGTCCCGGCGCGTCCCGCCCGCTCCTCGGGCTCCTCGCCCGGCGGCTCGCCCGCCGTGGCCCCGGTCCCCTCGTCCTTGGCAGCCATGGCCATGGCTCTCGCCCCCTCGTCCCCCTCGGCAGGTCGCACGCCTCACCGGCGTGGCCACGGGGGGACCGGTCGGGTGACCGGTCCTGACCGCGCGGAGCCGGATGCCTGTGCTTTGTCTGTCATAAGATCGCACAGCAGTCGCACGTATGTGCTGCGGGGTTGGGGAGGGCCGCATGGCCGAGGAACCGGACGGGACGACCGTGCTGTCGGTCGTCATACCCATGTACAACGAGGAAGAGGTCCTCCCCGCGCTGGTCAGCAGGGTACGTCCGGTCCTCGCGGAGCTGGGCGTGCGCTACGAGCTCGTCGCCGTGGACGACGGCAGCACCGACCGCACGGCCGAACTGCTGGCCGCCTTCCGGCTGGGCTGGCCCGAACTGCGCGTCGTCGCCCTGCGGCGCAACTCCGGCCACCAGGCGGCGCTCACCGCCGGCCTGGACCGGGCCGTCGGCGCCTACGTCCTCACCCTGGACGCCGACCTCCAGGACCCGCCCGAGAAGATCCCGGAGATGCTCGCGCTGGCGCGCGCCGAGGGCCTCGACATCGTCTACGGCGTCCGCGCCGACCGCAGCAGCGACACCGGGTTCAAACGCTGGACCGCGACCGCCTACTACCGGCTGGTGCGCCGCCTGGCGGGCACCCAGGTCCCCGCGCAGGCCGGTGACTTCCGGCTGCTCAGCCGCGCCGCGGTGGACGCCCTGAAGGCCCTGCCCGACCAGCAGCGGGTCTACCGCCTGCTGGTCCCGTGGCTGGGCTTCCCGAGCGGGCAGGTGACCTACGAGCGCGCTCCGCGGCCGGCGGGCACCACCAAGTACCCGCTGGGCCGCATGGTCCGGCTCGCCGTCGACAGCGTCACCGGCTTCTCGGCGGCGCCGCTGCGCCTGGCCACCTGGCTCGGTGTCGGCGCCTTCCTGATCTGCGCGGGCCTGCTGGTCTACACGCTGGCGGCCTACGCCCTCGGCCGCACCGTGCCCGGCTGGACCTCGCTCTTCGCCGGGGTGCTGTTCATCGGCGCCGTGCAGCTGGTCTGCGTCGGCCTGCTCGGCGAGTACGTCGCGAGGATCTACACGGCCGTGCAGAACCGGCCCACGTACTTCGTCCGCCACGACTCGGCGGCCCCCGGCACCGCCACGCCCGCACCGGCGGCGGAGCCCGCGCCGGCGAAGGAGCCCGCCCCCGAGCCGGACGCCGCCACCCTGCCGCGCCGACGGAGGTGAGCACGGGCCGCGGGCACGGGACGCCGGTGAGCGGCCGGTGAGCGGGCCGGGTGCGCCACTGGTGCCAGGCGCGGTTTCGCGGCGCATGATGGAGAGGACTCCGGCCGTTCCGGGGAGGTGCTCCGTGTCGCAGCCGCCGTATCCGTCGTGGCAGCCCTGGCCGCAGGGGCCGGGCGGTGTCCCGCAGCAGTGGGCGGGGCCCGCCGCCCCGTCGATGCTCGCCTCGCACGCCGACCGCGAGCGGGCCGTGGACGTGCTCAGAGCCGGGTACGCGGAGGGCCGGATGGAGCACGAGGAGTTCGAGCGGCGGGTCGCGCGGGCCTGCGCGGCGCGGACGGTGGGGGAGCTGGCGGTGCTGGTCGCCGATCTGCCGCTGGGGCCCGTGCCGCAGCCCGCGCCCGTGGTGGCCGTGCCGGGGACGTTCCGGCCGCCGCGGCGCGCCAGCGGGATGGCGGTCGGGGCCGCGGTGTGCGGGCTGCTGTGCCTGCCGACCTTCGGGCTCACCGGGATCCCGGCGGTCGTCCTGGGGCACGCCGCGCGGGCCGACATCCGGCGCTCGGGGGCGGCCGGGGACGGGCTCGCGCTGACGGGGCTCGTGCTCGGGTGGCTGTCCACGGCGGGCTGGGCGCTCGTCCTGGTGCTGCTGGCCCTGCTGTCGGCCGCGGCCGGCTGACCCCCCGGCCCCGCCGCGAGAACGCCATGAGAAAGTGTTCGAAACGGACACCGGCCGCCGATTCGAAGATCACCCGCGGCCCGGGGGCTTGACATGTCCCGCGAGGCGCCGCGGGCGACGCCCATTTGTTTTGACCGCAGCGAATGCGATAGGTACGCTCAGACCTTGTGCCTGGGGTGTGCCCTGGCTCTCGTGCGTGCCTTCACCCGCACAGGGTCCGAGAGCGGCCACCGTAATCTGCGCCCATTTCGCCCTTGCGGCGGGAGACTGCCGGATTCGACACACCCGACCGCGTGGGTCGGCGACGTTCCAGGTTAGCTGTACCCATCGGCACACAGAAACCGGAGAAGTAGTGCCTACGATCCAGCAGCTGGTCCGGAAGGGCCGGCAGGACAAGGTCGAGAAGAACAAGACGCCCGCACTCGAGGGTTCCCCTCAGCGCCGGGGCGTCTGCACGCGTGTGTTCACGACCACCCCGAAGAAGCCGAACTCGGCCCTCCGTAAGGTCGCGCGTGTGCGTCTGACCAGCGGCATCGAGGTCACGGCCTACATTCCGGGTGAGGGACACAACTTGCAGGAGCACTCCATCGTGCTCGTGCGCGGCGGCCGTGTGAAGGACCTGCCGGGTGTTCGCTACAAGATCATCCGCGGCTCGCTCGACACCCAGGGTGTCAAGAACCGCAAGCAGGCCCGCAGCCGTTACGGCGCCAAGAAGGAGAAGTAAGAATGCCTCGTAAGGGCCCCGCCCCGAAGCGTCCGGTCATCGTCGACCCGGTCTACGGCTCTCCTCTGGTGACCTCCCTGATCAACAAGGTGCTGCTGAACGGCAAGCGCTCCACCGCCGAGCGCATCGTCTACGGCGCCATGGAGGGCCTGCGCGAGAAGACCGGCAACGACCCGGTCATCACGCTCAAGCGCGCTCTGGAGAACATCAAGCCGACCCTCGAGGTCAAGTCCCGCCGTGTCGGTGGCGCCACCTACCAGGTTCCGGTCGAGGTCAAGCCCGGCCGTGCCAACACCCTGGCGCTGCGCTGGCTGGTCGGTTACTCCCGCGCCCGTCGCGAGAAGACCATGACCGAGCGTCTGCTCAACGAGCTCCTCGACGCCAGCAACGGCCTCGGTGCCGCTGTGAAGAAGCGCGAGGACACGCACAAGATGGCCGAGTCCAACAAGGCCTTCGCGCACTACCGCTGGTAGTCGGAACCCCTTCGAGAACCGAGAGAAGACTGAAGCCTTATGGCTACCACTTCGCTTGACCTGGCCAAGGTGCGCAACATCGGCATCATGGCCCACATCGACGCGGGCAAGACGACCACCACCGAGCGGATCCTGTTCTACACCGGCGTTTCGTACAAGATCGGTGAGGTCCACGACGGCGCTGCCACCATGGACTGGATGGAGCAGGAGCAGGAGCGTGGCATCACGATCACCTCTGCTGCCACCACCTGCCACTGGTCGCTGGAGGACGTCGACCACACCATCAACATCATCGACACGCCGGGCCACGTCGACTTCACCGTCGAGGTGGAGCGTTCCCTGCGCGTGCTCGACGGTGCCGTGACGGTGTTCGACGGCGTCGCCGGCGTCGAGCCGCAGTCCGAGACGGTGTGGCGTCAGGCGGACCGCTACGGCGTTCCGCGTATCTGCTTCGTCAACAAGCTCGACCGCACCGGTGCCGAGTTCCACCGCTGCGTCGACATGATCTCCGACCGCCTGGGCGCGCAGCCGCTGGTCATGCAGCTGCCGATCGGTGCCGAGGCCGACTTCCGGGGCGTTGTGGACCTGGTCCGCATGAAGGCCCTGGTCTGGTCCGCGGAGGCCACCAAGGGCGAGATGTACGACATCGTCGACATCCCGGACACCCACACCGAGGCTGCCGAGGAGTACCGCGGCAAGCTGCTGGAGGCCGTCGCCGAGAACGACGAAGAGATGATGGAGCTGTACCTGGAGGGCACCGAGCCCACCGAGGAGCAGCTGTACGCGGCCATCCGCCGCATCACCATCGCCTCCGGCAAGGGCGAGGGCACCACGGTGACCCCGGTCTTCTGCGGCACCGCCTTCAAGAACAAGGGTGTCCAGCCCCTGCTCGACGCGGTCGTGCGCTACCTGCCGTCCCCGGTCGACATCGAGGCCATCGAGGGCCAGGACGTCAAGGACCCCGAGACGGTCATCAAGCGCAAGCCGTCCGACGAGGAGCCGCTGTCGGCGCTGGCGTTCAAGATCATGAGCGACCCGCACCTGGGCAAGCTCACCTTCGTCCGCGTGTACTCCGGCCGTCTGGAGTCCGGCACCGCCGTGCTGAACTCGGTCAAGGGCCGCAAGGAGCGCATCGGCAAGATCTACCGCATGCACGCCAACAAGCGTGAGGAGATCGAGTCGGTGGGCGCCGGCGACATCGTCGCGGTCATGGGTCTGAAGCAGACCACGACCGGTGAGACGCTGTGCGACGAGAAGTCCCCCGTGGTCCTGGAGTCCATGGACTTCCCGGCGCCGGTCATCGAGGTCGCGATCGAGCCCAAGTCCAAGGGTGACCAGGAGAAGCTGGGTGTCGCCATCCAGCGTCTCGCGGAGGAGGACCCCTCCTTCCAGGTGCACACCAACGAGGAGACCGGCCAGACCGTCATCGGCGGTATGGGCGAGCTGCACCTCGAGGTGCTCGTCGACCGCATGAAGCGCGAGTTCAAGGTCGAGGCCAACGTCGGCAAGCCGCAGGTCGCGTACCGCGAGACCATCCGCAAGTCGGTCGAGAAGGTCGAGTACACCCACAAGAAGCAGACCGGTGGTACGGGCCAGTTCGGCCGCGTCATCATCTCGGTCGAGCCGATCGAGGGTGGCGACGCCTCCTACGAGTTCGTCAACCAGGTCACCGGTGGACGCATCCCGAAGGAGTACATCCCCTCGGTCGACGCCGGCTGCCAGGAGGCCATGCAGTTCGGCATCCTCGCCGGTTACGAGATGACCGGTGTGCGCGTGACGCTGCTCGACGGTGCCTACCACGAGGTGGACTCCTCCGAGCTCGCGTTCAAGATCGCCGGTTCGCAGGCCTTCAAGGAGGCCGCGCGCAAGGCGTCCCCCGTGCTCCTGGAGCCGATGATGGCCGTCGAGGTCACCACGCCCGAGGACTACATGGGTGACGTCATCGGCGACATCAACTCCCGCCGTGGCCAGATCCAGGCCATGGAGGAGCGGGCGGGTGCCCGCGTCGTCAAGGGCCTCGTGCCCCTGTCGGAGATGTTCGGCTACGTCGGAGACCTCCGCAGCAAGACGTCGGGTCGCGCAAGCTACTCGATGCAGTTCGACTCCTACGCCGAGGTTCCGCGGAACGTCGCCGAGGAGATCATCGCGAAGGCCAAGGGCGAGTAACGGACCTCGCGTCCACGCCGTAGGCTTGACTCCGGAGCCTCGTGGGGCAAACAACCGCAATCGCGGATGTTTGCCCCCGGGATCCGGGCCATCCAGCAAAGATCACCTGGCGCCGATGAAGTAAGGCGTACAGAACCACTCCACAGGAGGACCCCAGTGGCGAAGGCGAAGTTCGAGCGGACTAAGCCGCACGTCAACATCGGCACCATCGGTCACATCGACCACGGTAAGACGACCCTCACGGCCGCCATTACCAAGGTGCTGCACGACGCGTACCCGGACCTGAACGAGGCCACCCCGTTCGACAACATCGACAAGGCGCCCGAGGAGCGCCAGCGCGGTATCACCATCTCCATCGCGCACGTCGAGTACCAGACCGAGGCGCGTCACTACGCCCACGTCGACTGCCCGGGTCACGCGGACTACATCAAGAACATGATCACGGGTGCGGCGCAGATGGACGGCGCCATCCTCGTGGTCGCCGCCACCGACGGCCCGATGCCGCAGACCAAGGAGCACGTGCTCCTGGCCCGCCAGGTCGGCGTTCCGTACATCGTCGTCGCCCTGAACAAGGCCGACATGGTGGACGACGAGGAGATCCTGGAGCTCGTCGAGCTCGAGGTCCGTGAGCTCCTCTCCGAGTACGAGTTCCCCGGCGACGACGTTCCGGTCGTCAAGGTCTCCGCGCTCAAGGCCCTCGAGGGCGAGCAGGAGTGGGTGGACTCCGTCCTCAACCTGATGAAGGCCGTCGACGAGTCGATCCCGCAGCCGGAGCGCGACGTCGACAAGCCGTTCCTCATGCCGATCGAGGACGTCTTCACCATCACCGGTCGCGGTACGGTCGTCACCGGCCGTATCGAGCGTGGTGTCCTCAAGGTCAACGAGAACGTCGACATCATCGGCATCAAGCCGGAGAAGACCTCCACCACGGTCACCGGCATCGAGATGTTCCGCAAGCTGCTCGACGAGGGCCAGGCCGGTGAGAACGTCGGTCTGCTCCTCCGCGGCATCAAGCGCGAGGACGTCGAGCGCGGCCAGGTCATCATCAAGCCGGGCTCGGTCACCCCGCACACCGAGTTCGAGGCGCAGGCCTACATCCTGTCCAAGGACGAGGGTGGCCGCCACACGCCGTTCTTCAACAACTACCGCCCGCAGTTCTACTTCCGTACGACGGACGTGACCGGCGTCGTGACCCTCCCCGAGGGCACCGAGATGGTCATGCCGGGTGACAACACCGAGATGAAGGTGGAGCTCATCCAGCCCGTCGCCATGGAGGAGGGCCTGAAGTTCGCCATCCGTGAGGGTGGCCGGACCGTGGGCGCCGGCCAGGTCACCAAGATCGTCAAGTAAGTTCCGCTTGCTTGAGGGTCGTCTGACCTGACATGGCCGTGAGGCCAATGGCCTGAAGGGGCCCGTACGACTTCGGTCGTGCGGGCCCCTTCCGCGTTGCGGGGAACGACCCGCGCGGCCGGGGGCCCGCCCTTCCCGACGAGCGGTGGGACGCCGCCGGCCTGGACCCGCGGTGCGACCGGAGCCGGCCGCTGACGGGGGAGGGAGCGGGAGGAGAGCTGCGGGCGGGGCACACGGAGCCGAGAGCCGGGGGCGGCGCGCGGGGGACGAGGGGCTCGCAGGGTCTCGGCCGTGCGGGCCTTCGCGTGTGCCGCCCGGTCCGTTGGGACGGCGAGGCCGCGGTTGCGTGGCCCGGAGTGAGTGCGCCGGGCGGAGCCCCCTCGTGGCCGTGTTCGGCCGCACGTTCCCATCCGTTCGGCGGCCCTGCTTCACCAGCGGAGGTGGAAACGTATCTGCCGGTCATTCGCCTCCCCGCGCCACCCCCCTGCCGGTGTGGGGCGGAAGAGCGGGAGGGGGCAGTGTGATTCCGGGGTGTCTTGTAAATCTGCTGATACGACTTATGGTGCTCGTCTTGCTCGGGCCACTCGGCGCGCAGCTAGCTGGTGTCACAGCCGCCGGCCGTGGAAGGACGGCGGTACCGCTCACACCAGAGGAGTCGCCATGAAGAAGGCATACGAGGCCCCCACACTCGTCCGCCTGGGGTCGTTCCGCCGGAGGACCGGGCTGCTGCAGCGCAGCGGCAACGACCGTCTGATCCTCAGCAAGAACTGACGGCGGTCGGCGGGTAACGCGACCTGATGTCCGACACGCACGAGAGTGCGGGAACGGGCCCCGGCGACGCGCACTTCGCGGTGTTCCCCGACCGCGAAGAGGCCGCCGCCGCGGCCCGCCTCTTCCGCCGCCCCGGAACACGCGTCCTCGCCCACGCCTCGGGCCGTCCGTGGCTGGTGGGCCACTGGTCCGACACGGAGGCCACCACGGTCCGGGCCGGGGACGCGGCCCTCGCCGTCATCGGTTGGTGCCCGGTCGGCCGGGACGCACTGGAACGCCATGCCGCCCGGCTGCGCGACCTCGCGGAACTCGACGCCCTCGCCCGGTCGCTGCCCGGCAGCTTCCACCTGGCGGCCGCGCTCGGCGGGCAGCTCAGGATCCAGGGCACCGCCTCCGGACTCCGGCTGGTCTTCCACGCCCAGGTGGGCGGCGTGCGGGTGGCGGCGACCAGCGCCGACCTGCTCGCCGCGGCCCTGGGCAGGGAGCCGGACACCGGGCAGCTGGCGGTGCGGCTGCTGTGGCCGGTGCCGCATCCCCTGTACGAGACCTCGGTCTGGCAGGGCGTCGACGCCGTCTCCCCCGAAGACGCCCTGATCGTCTCCGCCGACGGACGCCGGGTACGGCGGACGCGCTGGTGGTGGCCTCCGGAGCCGGTCCGCTCGCTCGCGCGGGGCGCGCCCCGGGTGCGGGAGGCGCTGGCGGAGGCGGTGGACGTACGGACCCGGCAGGGCGGGGTGGTCAGCTGCGACCTGTCCGGCGGGCTGGACTCCACGTCCGTGTGTTTCCTGGCCGCCCGCTCCCCGGCCTCCGTGGTGGCGGCGACCTGGCCGGGACGCAACCCCGCCGACACCGACCTGGCCTGGGCCCGGCAGGCGGCGGGCCACCTTCCGCACGTCGACCACGTCGTCTGGGACGCGGAGGCGTCCGCGCTGGTCTACGCGGACCTGCTGGGCGTCGACGACCTGCTCGACGAACCGTCCATCGGGGTCATGGACCGCTCGCGCGTCCTCCAGCACCTGCCCTGGCTGGCCGGACGCGGCAGCCGCGTCCACCTCACCGGGATCGGCGGGGACCACGTCGCCTGGTGCTCCGAGGCGTACTACCACCGGCTGCTGCGCACGCGTCCGCTGTTCGCCCTGCGTCAGCTGCGCGGCTTCCGCGCCCTGTGGACCTGGCCGCTCGGGGCGACCGTACGCGCGCTCGCCGACGTCCGGCCGTACCGGGCCTGGCTGGCCGGCAGCGCCCGCCGGCTGCGCGATCCGATGCCGCGGAGCTCCGTCGCCGGCAGCCTCGGCTGGGGGACGGCGCCCCGGCTCTTTCCCTGGACGACCCCGGAGGCGGAGCGGCTGGCCCGCCGCGCCCTGCTGGAGTCGGCGGCCCACGCCCGGCCCCTGCACACCGACCGGGGGATGCACACGGACCTGGAGCTCATCCGCGCCTGCACCCGGATCATCCGTCAGTGGGAGCGGATGGCGGCCCGGGCGGGCCTGCCGATGGCCTCGCCCTTCCTCGACGACCGGGTGATCGAGGCGTGTCTCGCGGTCCGCCCGGAGGACCGGGTCACGCCGTGGCGGTACAAGCCCCTGCTCGCGGAGGCCATGCGGGGCGTCGTCCCGGAGCCGTGCCTGCGGCGCGCGAACAAGGCGGAGGCCTCGATGGACGCCTCGGACGGGCTGCGGCGCCACCGGGGCGACCTGATGACGCTGTGGACCGGCTCCCGGCTGGAACGCCTCGGCCTGGTCGACGGGGAGGCGCTGCGCCGGCTCGCGCAGCGCCCCTCCGCGCCCGGCCTGCGCGACGCGATCCTCTACTCGACCATCGGATGCGAGGTGTGGCTGCGCGCCCGGGAGCGCGCGCCGCACCCGGGTCCCGCCGTCCGCTGACGGAAACGGCAGAAAGGCATCGACCCCATGACACTCCGATTCGGCGCCGACGTCTCCACCGCGGAGACCGACTACGGGACCGTCCTTTTGGACCAGCGCAGCGGTGACTACTGGGAGCTCAACCCCACGGGCGCGCTGGTGGTGAGGACCCTGATGGAGGGCGGAGACGAGGAAGCCGCCGTCGCGGCGCTCGTCGCGCGGTTCGACATCGGCCGGGCCCAGGCGGCGCGGGACGTCGACGCCCTCGTCCGGGAGCTGCGGGGCGCGGGGCTGGTGTCATGACGACGCCCAGCGCACTGGACCGGCCGGCCGGGGTTCCCCTCGCCCGGCGGCTGGCCGCCCGCCTGGTCCTGGTGCCCGCCCTGGCGCTGTCGTTCCTGCCGCCGCGCCGCATCCGCGGCGTACTGGAACGGGTGCGCCGCGGTGCCCGGCCCGCCTCACCCGCCGAGGCGGCCGCGGCGCGGGAGGCGCTGTGCGCGGTGAGCCTGCGCTGCGCCGGGCCCCGGGGCTGCCTGCCGCGGTCGCTGGGTGCCGCGCTGCTGTGCCGACTGGGCGGCACCTGGCCCACGTGGTGCACGGGGGTGAGCAGGGTGCCGCCGTTCTCGGCCCACGCCTGGATCGAGGCCCGGGGCCGTCCCGTGGGGGAGGGCGTCCCGGACGGCTACTTCGTGCGGCTGGTGACGGTGGCGCCGGTGACGCGGGCGGGGACGTGAGCGACACCGTGGTGGCGGACGGCCTCCCGCCGCCGGCCGGCCGGTCGCTGGCCGGGTCGGTGGCCGCCCTGTTCCGGCTGACGTCCGGTCACCGGCCCTGCGTCGCCGTGGCGACCGCGCTGACCCTGGCCGCGTCGGTGCTGGGGCTCGCCCAGCCCCTCGTCGCCAAGCACGTCGTGGACTCCAGTGCGCGCGGTCAGCCGCCGTGGCCGTTCCTGCTGCTCCTGGGCGGGCTCTTCGCCGCCGAGGCGGCGGCGGGCGCCATCGGCCGCTTCCTGCTGGACCGCATGGGCGAGGGCGTGGTGCGCGTGGTGCGGCACGCCCTCGTGTCGCGGCTGCTGCGGCTGGAGATGCGGGAGCTGGACCGCCGCCGCGGCGGCGATCTGGTGGCCCGGGTCACCGCCGACACCACCCTGCTGCGGGACGTCGTGTCGCAGGCGCTGGTCGATCTGGTGACCGGGTGCCTGGTCTCGGCCGGGGCGCTGCTGCTGATGCTGTGGCTGGACCCCTTCCTGCTGCTGCTCGTCGTGGCGGCGGTCTCCCTGGCCGCCGTCGCCGTCGCGCTGCTCCTGAAGGGCATCCGGGCGGCGTCGGAGCACACGCAGGACTCCGTCGGCGCCGTCGCCGCGGAGCTGGAGCGCGCGCTCGGCGCCCTGCCGGTGGTGCGCGTGTACCGGGCCGAGGAGCGCGAGGCGCGCCGCGTCGGCGAGCGGGTGGACGCGGCGTACCGCTCGGGCGTACGGGCGGCGAAGCTGGCGGCGGTCATGAGCAGCGCCGTCGAGCTCGCGGTCCAGGGCTCCTTCCTGCTCGTCCTGGTCGTCGGGGGCCTGCGCGTCCACGGTGGCGGTGCCGGGTCCCTCGGGGACTTGGTCGCCTTCCTGCTGTACGCGTCGTACCTGGTCCTGCCGTTGTCGTCGGTGTTCCGCGCGCTCGGGCTGATCCAGCGGGGCATGGGGGCGTACCGGAGGATCGACGAGGCCCTCGCCCTGCCCGAGGAGCCGGACCGGCGGCCCGCGCCCGCCGCTGCCGTCCCGTCCGCGCGCGCCGCCGCTCCGCCCGCCGCCACCCCGCGCGCGGCCGCCCGGACGTCCCCGGCGGCGTCCCCGGCGGGAGCGGCGCCCCCCGCGCTGGATCTGGCCGACGTCCGCTTCGGGTACGCCCCGGACCGGCCGGTTCTGCGCGGGGTGTCGCTCACCGTGCCACGCCACGCCCTGGTGGCCCTGGTGGGCCGCTCGGGAGCGGGCAAGAGCACCCTCTTCTCGCTGGTCGCGCGCCTGTACGAGCCGGACTCCGGGACCCTCCGGTTCGACGGCCGCCCCGCCACGGAACTCAGCCGCCGGGAGAGCCGGGCCGGTATCGCCCTGGTGGACCAGAACACGCAGGTGCTGGAGGGCACGCTGAGGGAGAACCTCACCTACGCCGCGCCCGGCGCCGGCGAGGACGACATCCTGCGCGTCGTACGGCTGGCCCGGCTCGGCCCCGTCGTGCGGCGGCTGCCCGGCGGGCTCGACGGCAGGCTCGGCGACCGCGGCGGCACCCTCTCCGCGGGAGAGCGGCAGCGCGTCGCCCTGGCCCGCGCCCTGCTCGCCCGGCCACGACTGCTCCTGCTGGACGAGCCGACCTCGCACCTCGACGCCGTCAACGAGGCCGCGCTCGCCCGGACGCTGAGCGAGGTCACCGCCGACTGCGCGGTCCTCGTCATCGCGCACCGCCTCTCCACCGTCCAGCACGCCGACCGGATCGTGGTCCTCGACGGCGGCCGCACCGTCGCCTGCGGCCGGCACGACGACCTGCTCACCACCAGCCCGGTCTACCGGGAGCTGGCCACCGCCCAGGTGCTGCGCGGCCCTGGCGGGTGACCTGGGCGCCGGCAGGCCCGCGACCGGTCCGCGCCACGGGGGCGGACCGGCCGCGAACGGGTCCGGGAACGCGAAACCTTTCGTTGCCGCTTCGTTGCCGTCCGTCCCGTTGTTCACGGTGGGCACCACCTCCAGCATTTGTCATGCCACTTACGAAATTCGGATCGGGCTTTACCGGAGGGGTGTCGCCATGGCGCGGTTTGTGTCCAGGAGAACGGTTCTCGGAACGGGCGCCGCCGTGGGAGCGGGCGCCGGCCTGCCCCTGCTCGGCGCGGGTTCCGGCGCCGCCGCGGACGGCGCCCCCCGGCGCACCGACCCCGGCGCCTACATCGCCTTCCGCCCCGAACCCGGCGCCTTCCCCCTGGTCCGGGCCGGGCGTGCCGCCCCCGTCCTGGCCGACGCCCGCGACCATCCCGGGGTCCGCCGCGCCGCCGCCGACCTGCGCGCCGACATCGAGCGGGTCACCGGCGTACGGCCGGCCGCCGAGCGCGGGCGGGCCCGCGAGGTGGTGATCGTCGGCACGGTGGGCCGCAGCCCGCTCCTCGACTCCCTGGTCAGAGCCGGGAAGCTCGACGTCTCCGCGATCCGGGGGAAGTGGGAGACCTCGCTCCAGGTGACGGTGGAGGACCCCCTGCCCGGAGTGGACCGCGCCTTCGTCATCGCGGGCAGCGACCAGCGCGGCGCCATCTTCGGCGTCTACGACGTCTCCCTCGGCATCGGCGTCTCGCCCTGGTACTGGTGGGACGACGTGCGGCCGGTGCGCCGCGCGCAGATCTACGCCCGCCCCGGCGCCTGGACCCAGGGCACCCCGGCCGTGAAGTACCGCGGGGTGTTCATCAACGACGAGAACCCCAACCTCGGCACCTGGGCGCCCCAGTACTTCGGCCCCGGCAAGGCGGAGGGCTACCGGGGCGGCTTCAACGCCGACTTCTACGCGAAGGTCTTCGAGGCGATCCTGCGCCTCAAGGGCAACTACCTCTGGCCGGCGGTCTGGGGGCGGGCCTTCGCCGAGGACGACCCGGAGAACCACGCGCGCGCCGCCGAGTACGGCGTTGTCATGGGCACATCTCACGAGGCGCCGATGATGCGCGGCATCGAGGAGTGGAACCGGCACGCGGTCCCCGCCCAGCGCGACGCGCGGGGGAACATCGTCAAGCCGGGCCGCGACCCCTACGGCGGCACCGGCGAGTGGTCCTTCCGCCGCAACCGCGCCGCGATCGAGGCGTACTGGCGGGAGGGCGTCCAGCGCATGGCCGACCAGGGCTTCGAGGGCGTGGTCACCCTCGGCATGCGCGGCAACGGCGACACCAGCCTGCCGGACGGCGACGCCATCGAGCTGATGGAGGAGATCATCGCCACTCAGCGGCGGATCATCGCCGAGGTCACCGGCTCCGAAACCTCCGTCCCCCAGGTGTGGACGCTCTACAAGGAGGTCCAGCGCTACTGGACCCGCGGCCTGCGTGCGCCCGACGACGTCACCGTCGTCCTGTGCGACGACAACTGGGGCAACATCCGCATGCACCCCGACCCCGCCGAGCCGCCCCGCCGGGGCGGTTACGGGCTGTACTACCACTTCGACTACGTGGGCGACGGCCGCAACTACAAGTGGGTCGACACCGTCTCCCTGCCCAACCTCTGGGACCAGCTCCACCAGGCCGTCGCCTACGGCAACACCACCCTGTGGGTGACCAACGTCGGCGACCTGAAGGGCAACGAGCTGCCCACCCAGTACTTCCTCGACTACGCCTGGAACCCGGCGCGCTGGGAACTGGACGCGATCCCGGAGTGGGAGCGCCGGTACGCGGCCCTGCACTTCGGCGAGGAGCACGCCGAGGAGATCGCCGGGATCCTCGCCCGCTACGGCCACCTCCAGCAGCTCCGCAAGCCCGAGCTGCTCAACCGCCGCATCACCCTGGACCCCGCCAAGGACCTCGCCACCGACGACGACGCCGTCGTCTACGACGATCAGCAGACGCCCTTCTACTGGGGCGAGCTGGAACGGGTCACCGAGGAGTGGCGGGAGCTCGGCCGCAAGGCGGCCCGCGTCGCGCGCAGGCTCCCGGACTCCGCCCGCGACGCCTGGTTCGAGCTTGTCGGCTACAACGTCCAGGCCACGGCCAACCTCTACGACCTGCGCGAGGCCGAGTTCACCAACCTCCTCTACGCCGCCCAGGGCCGCGCCGCCACCAACGAGCGCGCCGAGCACGCCGAGGCCGGGCTGAAGGAGGACTTCCGGCTCCAGGACGTGTTCAACAAGGAGATCGCGGGCGGCAAGTGGAAGGACTTCCAGCTCCAGCCGCACATCGGCTACGGCGACGTGGAGCGGTACGGGCCCAACGCGCCCTGGCAGCAGCCCGAGATCGACAACGTGGCCATCCCCGACGTCCTCTTCCCGGCGGTACGGCGCATCGAGGTTCCCGACACCGCCGAGATGGGCGTGGCGGTGGACGGCTCCGAGCGGTGGTGGCCGCAGGCCGGGGCGGCCGATCCGGTGCTGCCCGAGTTCAGCCCGTACCAGACCCGCGCGCCGCAGTACGTCGAGGTCTTCAACCGGGGCACCCGGCCGTTCCCGTACCGGATCACCTCCTCCGTGCCCTGGCTCAGGGTGGACCGGCCGCGCGGCACGGTCCGGCGGCAGACCCGGGTGACGGTGGGCGTCGACTGGGCGAAGGTCCCGGCCGGGCGCGCCGAGGGCGAGCTGACGGTCGAGGGCGCGGGCCGCACCGTCACCGTGCGCGCGGTCGCCGCCCCCGTCTCGCCGCGCGGCCTGAAGGGCTTCGTGGAGGCCGGCGGCTACGTCGCCATCGACGCCGAGCACCACACCCGCGCCGTCGGCGCCCGCGGCGTCGGCTGGCTGCGAGTCGACCGCATCGGCCGCACCGGTGCGGGCATGACCCCGGTGCCCGTCACCGCCCCCGCGCAGACCCCGGGCGGCGACGGGCCGCGCCTGGAGTACGACGTGACCCTGCTGACGCCCGGCGAGGTCACCGTGTGGGCCTATCTGTCGCCCCGCAACCCCGCGCTGGCCCGCCCCGGCCTGCGCTACGCGGTCTCCTTCGACGACGACACCCCGCAGACCGTCGACGTGATCGCCGCGACCGGCCCCGACGACGGCGGGCTCAACCGGCGCTGGGAGCGCCACACCTCCGACAACGTCAACCGGACCGCCACCCGGCACCGGATCACCCGGGCGGGCGCGCACCGGCTGACCTTCTGGATGGTGGACCCGACGGTCGTGCTCCAGCGGCTGGTCATCGACGCGGGGGGCCTGCCGGAGACGTATCTGGGGCCGCTGGAGAGCCGGCGCGTGCGCTGACACGGCCGGGCCGGGTGCGGGGAAGTCTCCCCGCACCCGGCCGCCCCCTCAGCGGTCCGATGGCCGGTTCACGCCCGCTGCCACAGCGCCGGCGTGTTCGGCGGCTCCCAGCCCGCCTGCGCCTGGTGGGTCTGGAGGCAGCGGTAGGTCGCGCCGCCGTAGGTCACCGTGGCGCCCGCCTGGTAGACGGTGCCGGCCGCCCAGGTGCCGCCGGGCTCGCCCGGGTCGCCGGGGTCACCCGGGTCCCCGGGGTCTCCGGGGCCGCTCGCGTTCGTCTTCAGGGTCAGCCCGTAGGACTGGAGCAGCGGGTTGATCGGCTGGAAGTACGTCGTGCCGCCGGTGCGGCAGTTGCCCGAGCCGCCCGAGGTGACGCCCTGGGCCTGGCTGCCGGAGATGTACGAGCCGCCCGAGTCGCCGGGCTCGGCGCAGACCGAGGTGCGGGTGACACCGGTGATGGTGCCCTCGGGATAGGTCACGCTGGTGTTGAGCTGCTGGATGGTGCCGCAGTGCCAGCCGGTGGTCGAGCCCGACCGGCACACCGAGGAGCCCACCGGGGCCTGCGTCGACCCGGTGACCTGCACGTTCTGTCCGCCCGCGCCCTTGACGTACGGGGTCGCGGTCCAGTTGGAGTTCGTCGCCACCCACGCCATGTCCCGGCCGGGGAAGCTGGACGCCTGGAAGGACCCCTGGGCGGCCTGGTTGTAGCCGGTGGTGCTCGTGCCCGCCCGGCCGCAGTGACCGGCGGTGGCGAAGCCCTGCTGGGTGCCGCGCGTGATGGGGAAGCCGACCGAACAGCGCCCGCTGCCGTTCATGTAGTACGCGTCGCCGCCGCGCAGGTCGTACAGCGGGCGGGGCGACTCGGCGGAGGCCCGGACGCGGACGAGATCGCCGCCGACCCCGGCGGCGGCCAGCAGGGAGCGGGCCGCGGACGGGCGGGCGGCCAGCACCGTCAGGGTGTTGCCGCGGACGTCGACGTACCGGACGGGGGCGTCGGCGGCGGCGCCCGGGTGGGCCGCCGCCGCGCGGTCCAGGGCGGCCTTCGCCGCGTCCAGCTCGGCGAGGGAGTGGCGGACGACGGCCGCTTCGGCGCCCTGCGCCTCGATCCGCCGGACGTCGGCGGCGTCGGTGGTCGCCACGGTGAGCGCCTGCGACTCGGCGCCGCCCACCCAGGCACCCGCGAAGTCGGCGCCGAGCGCGGCGCGCAGCCGGCCCGCCGTGGCACCGGCCTCCGCCTCGTTGGCCAGGCGGCGCTCCGCCTGCCGGGCGTCCAGCCCCAGGTCGCGCTGGAGGGCGCGCAGCAGGGCGGGCGGGGCGGCGTCGGCGCGGAGGGTCTCGGCGGCCGACGGCGCGGCCGGAACCGGGGCCGCCGGGGCGGCGCCCGCGGAGCCGGTGAGGCCGGTCAGGAGCAGCGCGCCCGTCGCGGCCAGGGCGGCGCCCACGGCTCTGGCGTGTCGCTGGAGCATGGGGGATCTCCTCGGTTTCGGTGGTCCGGTTGATGCCGGTGGGGAGGTGCCGAAACCGTAGGGAGGGGCGACGGAGCCGGGTAAGACGTCAGGTGACCCTCTGCGCGGCGTTATGGAAGGGCGTCGGGCCGCGCGCCGCCAGCCAGCCGGCGTAGCCGTCGCTGCGCGCCGCCGTGCTCGCGTGGGCGGCGCGGGCCAGCGCCAGGACGGTGGCCGCGGTGTCCGGCTGCCGGGTCGCCGGGTGCCAGCCCAGCAGATGCCGCCAGGTCAGCGGCGTACCGCTCAGCGGCCGGGTGGTGATGCCGGGCGTGGCGGGGAACGTGGCGCGGCACAGGCCCACGGCCCGCCCCACCTGCACCAGATGCACCAGCGACGCGGTGTCCGTCTCGTACATGCGGCGCGGTGTGAACCCGGCCCGGGCGCACGCCGCGCTGAAGCAGTCCCCGAAACAGCCGTCGCCGGGCACGCAGGCCCACTCCTCGCCCGCCAGCTCGGTCAGCTCCACCTCACCGCGCCGGGTGAGCGGGTGATCGTCGGTGACCATGACGAAGACGGGGTCGGTGGCGATCTCCCGCCATGCGAGGTGCTCGGCACCGGGCGGGGTGGCGGAGCCGCAGACCCCCACCAGGGCGAAGTCGATCCGCCCCTCGACGAGCAGGTCGGCCAGCTCCCGCTCCGACCAGGAGGTGCAGGTCGTCACCTGCGCGTCGGGGGCCACGTCCGCCAGCCGGTCCACCAGCGCGCCGAGCAGCGGGCCGTGGGTGCCGCCCAGGCGGAAGCGGTCCGCCGTGCGGCGCGGGGTGCGGGCGAACCGGGCCGCCTCCTGCTGGAGCTCGGTGACCGCGGGCAGCACGACACGGGTGCGCTCCAGTACCAGTTCACCCAGCGCGGTGGCCCGTACGCCGTGCCGTCCGCGCTCGAACAGGGCGCCGCCCAGGGCCCGTTCGATCCGCTTGAGCTGTGCGCTCAGCGCGGGCTGGGCGAGACCGAGAGCCGTCGCCGCCCGGGTGAGACTGCCGGCGTCGGCGATGGCCCGGACCGTTCTGAGATGCCGCAACTCCAGCTCCATGAGGGGAGCTTGCGGCGTGCGGAGGACGTGGGCAAGAGGTTGGTTCGGACCAAGTGCCGTCGCGCGCGCCGATCGCGGCGGATCGCGGCGCGGACGCCGGGTCACGCCTTGCGGGCCACCGCCACATAGGCCCCGCTGTGGACGTCCTCCTGCCCGGGGACCGGCTCGCCGAGCTCCGGGTGCCACTCCTCGGCCGCCACGATGCCCGGGGCGGCGGGTTCGAGGCCCTCGAAGAAGCGGGCGAACCGTTCCCGGCCGCGCAGCTCCAGGGTGAGCCCGCCCGCCCGGTACATGTCACGGACCTTCTGTGCGGCCTCCTCCGGGTGGAAGTCGGGGGTGAGGTGGGACATGATCAGCCAGCTGCCCGGGGCCAGCGCCGCCTTCAGGCGTTCCACCAGCTCGTAGGCGCCGTCGTCGTCGCCCAGGAAGTGCAGCAGCGCGATCAGGGAGAGCGCGACCGGCCGGTCGAGGTCCAGCACCTTCCCGGCGCGCTCCAGGATGGCCTCGGTGTCGCGGGCGTCGGCCTGCACGTAGTCGACGGCGCCCTCGGCGGTGCCGTGCAGCAGCGCCTCGGCGTGGGCCAGCACGATCGGGTCGTTGTCGCAGTAGACGACCCGTGCGTCGGGGAGGACTTCCTGGGCCACCTGGTGCAGGTTGGGCTCGGTCGGTATGCCGGTCCCGATGTCGAGGAACTGGCGGACCCCCTGCCCGGCCACCCAGCGGGTGGCGCGGTGCATGAAGGCCCGGTTCATGCGCGCCATGACGGGGATGGCCGGCGCGAAGGCCACCAGCCGCCGGCCCAGCTCCTCGTCCACCGGGTAGTTGTCCTTGCCGCCGAGGAACCAGTCGTACATCCGCGCCGGATGCGGCCGGCTGGTGTCGATCCCCGCGGCCCGCCCGGCCGTGTCCGTGTTCCGCTGCTCCACCGTGATTCCCCTTGCCGCGTAGGGCGGTTGCCCTGTGATCGTCCCGGCCACGATAGCCAGAACGGGCCGGGACGGGGGCCGGGCGGACGCTTTCCCGGCCGCGGTGCCCGCGCTGGTGCGTCTCCCGGTCCGTCACGCCGCCGCACGGGCGTCGAGGCCCGAGTGGCGGCAGTCACGGCAGGAGGCCCCCGGGTGCGGAGACCGGATGGCGCGCTCGCAGCCCTCGCAGCTGTGGAACGGCGCCGGGGCGGCGGGTGCGTCGGCGGGTGGTGGCGGGGCCGGTGCGGGGGGCATCAGCTCGGTGAGGCGGTGTGCGAGCAGGGCCGCCGGGTGGCGGAGGGGCTCGCGGGGGAGGTTCGCGGTCAGGGCGTGGCGTACGGCGTCGGGGTGGGCCCCGCGTTCGAGCCAGGCGGCGACGGCCGGGGCGAGGCGGTGGGCGTCCCGCTCGGGGAGCAGCAGGCGGTGATCGTGGTGGTGGAGGCGGGCGAGGAGGGCGGTGGCGGCGCGGTGACGTTCCCGGTCGGGGGTGCCGGGCTCCGGGAGCGAGACCGGGGGCGGGGCCGGGGGAGCGGCTTCGGGTGCGGGCGCGGGCTTCGGGTCCGGGGCCGCGGGGGAGGGCGGTGGGGGCGGTACGTCGGCGGGGAGCCGGGGTGCCGGGCGGGTGCCGCCGCCGGGCACCGAGGCGGCCTTCGGCGGAACGGCCGTACGGGGCGTCGGGCTGGTTGTACGACACCGTGTACGTGACGATCCGGCCGCTGGGGAGGCGCTCACGGATGCGGGCCAGGTAACCGTGGGCCTCCAGCTCCCGCAGCGCGGCGGCGATACGGGTCTCGCCCTCGGGGAAGCGGGCGGCGAGCGTCTTGATGTCGGCGCGGGTGCCGGAGGGCAGCGACTGGAGATGGACGGCGAGGCCGATCGCCGTGAGGGTCAGCCGCCGGTGCTGGGCGAGGTGGTTGCCGACGACCGTGAAGCGGGCGGTGTGGCGGGTGTTGATGTGGGTGATGCCGCGCGGATTGAGGGACCGCGGGCGCGGGGGCGCGCTAAGGTGCCGGGTATCCATCGGGAAGGGCCTTCTTCCTCGGTGGTCAGGCCCTCGATCGGGATGCCCGTCCCGGCCGGGGGCCGTCGCGTGTCTGCGGTGGGGTCGCGGCGAGCATATGCCCGCGAACCCGGAGGAAATCCAGCCGAGTTGAGGGACGCCACCCGTCCGGGTGACGCGCGGACGCGGGCAGGCCGGCGGGGCGGGGCGGGGTCGGGTCCGGTTCTCTCCCCGGTAGCGAAGAGCATTGACCACGCGTGGAGCCGGGGCGCCGGTCACCGGGACGGGACGGGCCGCGATCCGGTGAGCCGGGTGCTCCCGTCCGCCCGGAGGCGGCGCTTCCCGGTCCCCGTCACGCGGCCCCGCCCCTCGCGCCTGCCGCCTTTGCCGTCTCGGTGGGCGCCGCGTTCTCGTCTCACATCACGGACCGTTGGCGCGTAGGTGCTGGCCTCGGCGTTTACATGCGGGTAACACTGAGGCGTTCCCGCGCGCGGCAACGGCGCCGAGCGTTGATCGGCTCACCACCGGTTGCGTACCGGTGCCCAGCCCTGCCCGAAAGGGGCCCCGTGACGACCCGACCCGAGACCCAGGCCCGGCTCGACGCCCTGCGGACCGAGATCGAGCGGCGCAACCCGGCTCAGCCGGAGTTCCACCAGGCCGTGCACGAGGTACTGGACACGCTCGCGCCCGTGCTCGCGGCGCGGCCGGAGTACGCGGAGCCGGGGCTCGTCGAGCGACTGTGCGAGCCCGAGCGGCAGATCATCTTCCGGGTGCCGTGGCAGGACGACCAGGGGCGCGTGCACGTCAACCGCGGGTTCCGGGTGGAGTTCAACAGCGCGCTGGGCCCCTACAAGGGCGGCCTGCGCTTCCACCCCTCCGTCAACCTCGGCATCATCAAGTTCCTCGGCTTCGAGCAGATCTTCAAGAACGCCCTGACCGGGCTCGGCATAGGCGGTGGCAAGGGCGGCAGCGACTTCGACCCGCACGGGCGCAGCGACGCGGAGGTCATGCGGTTCTGCCAGTCGTTCATGACGGAGCTGTACCGGCACATCGGCGAGCACACCGACGTACCGGCCGGGGACATCGGCGTCGGCGGACGCGAGATCGGCTACCTGTTCGGGCAGTACCGCAGGATCACCAACCGGTGGGAGGCCGGTGTGCTCACCGGCAAGGGGCCCGGCTGGGGCGGCTCGGCGATCCGGCCCGAGGCGACCGGCTACGGCAACGTGCTCTTCGCGGCGGCGATGCTGCGCGAGCGCGGTGAGGACCTGGCGGGGCAGACCGCCGTCGTCTCCGGGTCCGGCAATGTCGCGATCTACACCGTCGAGAAGCTGCTCGCCCTGGGGGCCCACCCCCTGACCTGCTCCGACTCCACCGGGTACGTCGTCGACGACAAGGGCGTCGACGTGGAGCTGCTCAAGCAGGTCAAGGAGGTCGAGCGCGGCCGGATCGACACGTACGCGCAGCGGCGCGGCAGCTCGGCGCGGTTCGTGCCCGGCGGGCGGGTGTGGGAGGTGCCGGCCGACGTGGCCCTGCCCTCCGCCACCCAGAACGAGCTGGACGAGAAGGACGCGGCCACGCTGGTCCGCAACGGCGTGAAGGCGGTCTCCGAGGGCGCGAACATGCCCACCACGCCCGAGGCCGTACACCTGTTCCAGCGGGCCGGAGTGGCGTTCGGGCCCGGCAAGGCCGCCAACGCGGGCGGCGTCGCGGTCAGCGCGCTGGAGATGGCGCAGAACCACTCCCGTACGCCGTGGCCCGCGGCCCGCGTCGAGGAGGAGCTGGCGCGGATCATGAACGACATCCACCGCACCTGCCACGAGACCGCCGAGCGCTACGGCGCCCCCGGCGACTATGTGACCGGCGCCAACATCGCCGGCTTCGAACGGGTGGTCGACGCCATGCTCGCCCAGGGCGTCATCTGACGGCCCGCGCCCCGGAACGCGCCGCCGCGCCCGGCCCCGGGACCGCCCCGGGCCGGGAGCGCGGCCCGGGGCGGTCCCGGGACGGCGGCCACGGTTTGACCTACGTCACCCCCGGGGTAATCTCTTCCGCTCGATTGGCATCCCTCGCGCCCCGTGTGGCAGACTGTCCGAGTTGCTCGGTCGAGTGTTGATGCTGCGCGCCTCCCGCCGGGAGGACCGGAAGCGAGTCCCACGGTACTCGTCAACCCCATGCGGGTTGGAAGTACGGGAATCTTCCGGGAAGCGTGGGCGCGGCACCGACCAGGCGCCCGGTGGGCCTCTCGCCCCCGGCTCGCGGTACCGGCAGGGCCGTGTCAATCCCGCAGGGATGGTGTTCGGACAAGGGACATCTGTGTCAGCGGGAGTGCGACACGCCCGACCGCGTGGGTCGGAGCGGAGGCAGCGGACTCCGGGTTCCAGAGCGTGAGAAGAGACAGGACTACGAAGTAGCCATGGCGGGACAGAAGATCCGCATCCGGCTCAAGGCCTACGACCACGAGGTCATCGACTCTTCGGCGAAGAAGATCGTCGAGACGGTGACCCGCACTGGTGCGTCGGTCGCGGGCCCGGTGCCGCTGCCCACTGAGAAGAACGTGTACTGCGTCATCAAGTCGCCGCACAAGTACAAGGACTCGCGCGAGCACTTCGAGATGCGCACGCACAAGCGCCTGATCGACATCCTCGACCCGACCCCCAAGACCGTTGACTCTCTGATGCGACTCGACCTCCCGGCCGGTGTCGACATCGAGATCAAGCTCTGAGGCCGGTGATCTGAAGAGATGGCTAAGCAGATCAAGGGCATCCTGGGCGAGAAGCTCGGCATGACGCAGGTCTGGGACGAGAACAACCGTGTCGTCCCCGTGACCGTCGTCAAGGCCGGCCCGAACGTCGTCACCCAGGTCCGTACCAACGACGTCGACGGCTACGAGTCCGTCCAGATCGCCTTCGGCGAGATCGACCCGCGCAAGGTGAACAAGCCCCTCAAGGGCCACTTCGCCAAGGCCGACGTCACCCCCCGTCGTCACCTCGTCGAGATCCGCACGTCGGATGCCTCCGAGTACACGCTCGGCCAGGAGATCACCGCTGAGGTGTTCGAGGCCGGCGTCAAGGTCGACGTGACCGGCAAGAGCAAGGGCAAGGGCTTCGCCGGTGTCATGAAGCGCCACAACTTCCGTGGCCTCGGCGCCGGGCACGGCACCCAGCGCAAGCACCGCTCGCCCGGTTCCATCGGTGGCTGCGCCACCCCGGGCCGCGTGTTCAAGGGCCTCCGCATGGCGGGTCGCATGGGCAACGAGCGGGTCACCACCCAGAACCTGACCGTCCACGCCGTTGACGCGGAGAAGGGTCTGCTGCTCATCAAGGGCGCGGTTCCCGGTCCGAACGGCGGCCTCGTCCTGGTCCGCACCGCGGCCAAGGGGGCCTGAGGTAACCGATGAGCACTGTTGACATCCTTTCGCCGGCGGGCGACAAGGCCGGGTCCGTCGAGCTCCCCGCGGAGATCTTCGGCGTCGAGAAGGTCAGCGTCCCGCTGATCCACCAGGTCGTCGTCGCGCAGCTGGCTGCCGCCCGTCAGGGCACGCACAAGACCAAGACCCGCGGTGAAGTCCGTGGTGGTGGCAAGAAGCCGTACCGCCAGAAGGGCACCGGCCGCGCCCGCCAGGGCTCGACCCGCGCGCCGCAGTTCGCCGGTGGTGGCGTCGTGCACGGTCCCGTGCCGCGCGACTACTCGCAGCGGACCCCGAAGAAGATGAAGGCCGCGGCCCTGCGCCACGCCCTCACCGACCGGGCCCGCCACAACCGCATCCACGTCGTCACCGGCGTGGTCGAGGGCGAGACCCCCTCCACGAAGGCCGCCAAGAGCCTGTTCGGCAAGATCAGCGAGCGCAAGAACCTGCTCCTGGTCGTCGACCGCTCCGACGAGGCCGCGTGGCTGTCCGCCCGCAACCTGCCCCAGGTCCACATCCTGGAGCCGGGCCAGCTGAACACGTACGACGTTCTCGTCTCGGACGACGTGGTCTTCACCAAGGCCGCTTTCGAGTCCTTCGTCGCCGGCCCGCAGACGGCCAACGACACCGAAGGGAGCGAGGCCTGATGGCTACCCGTCACCCCTCCATCGCCTCGAAGGCCGCCAAGGCCGCCAAGGAGGCGCGCGTCAAGAAGGCGCGTCGCCACGCCACCGAGGGCAAGAACACCGTTGTCACCCCGGCGAGCAAGGCGTACACGGACCCCCGTGACGTGCTGCTCAAGCCGGTCGTGTCGGAGAAGAGCTACGCGCTCATCGACGAGAACAAGTACACGTTCATCGTCGACCCGCGTGCCAACAAGACCCAGATCAAGGAGGCCGTCCAGTCGGTCTTCTCGGTCAAGGTCACCGGCGTCAACACGATCAACCGCGTCGGCAAGCGCAAGCGGACCCGCACCGGCTTCGGCCAGCGCGCCGCCACCAAGCGCGCGATCGTGACCCTCGCTGAGGGCGACCGTATCGACATCTTCGGCGGTCCGACCGCGTAAGCGGTCGGGATCGTCCAGATTTCGGAAATCACTTCCGAGGACTGAGAGACAATGGGTATCCGCAAGTACAAGCCGACGACTCCTGGCCGTCGTGGCGCCAGCGTCGCCGACTTCGTCGAGGTCACGCGGTCCACGCCGGAGAAGTCGCTGGTCCGCCCGCTGCACAGCAAGGGCGGCCGTAACAACGCCGGTCGTGTGACCGTGCGCCACCAGGGTGGCGGACACAAGCGCGCCTACCGCGTGATCGACTTCCGTCGTCACGACAAGGACGGCGTGCCGGCGAAGGTCGCGCACATCGAGTACGACCCCAACCGCACCGCGCGCATCGCGCTGCTGCACTACGCCGACGGCGAGAAGCGCTACATCCTCGCGCCGCGCGGCCTCCAGCAGGGCGACCGCATCGAGAACGGTCCCGGGGCCGACATCAAGCCGGGCAACAACCTTGCCCTGCGCAACATCCCGGTCGGTACGACCCTGCACGCCATCGAGCTGCGTCCGGGCGGCGGCGCGAAGTTCGCCCGCTCCGCCGGCGCCTCCGTGCAGCTGCTCGCGAAGGAGGGCGCCTACGCCCACCTGCGCATGCCGTCCGGTGAGATCCGCCTGGTCGACGTCCGCTGCCGCGCCACCGTCGGCGAGGTCGGCAACGCCGAGCAGAGCAACATCAACTGGGGCAAGGCGGGCCGCAAGCGGTGGCTGGGCGTTCGCCCGACCGTCCGTGGTGTGGTCATGAACCCGGTTGACCACCCGCACGGTGGTGGTGAGGGCCGGACCTCCGGTGGTCGTCACCCCGTGTCGCCGTGGGGCAAGAAGGAAGGCCGTACTCGTTCGCCCAAGAAGGCGTCGAACAAGTACATCGTCCGCCGCCGCAAGACGAACAAGAAGCGCTAAGGACGGGTTGAGATGCCTCGTAGCTTGAAGAAGGGGCCCTTCGTCGACGACCACCTGATGAAGAAGGTGGACGCCCAGAACGAAGCCGGCACCAAGAACGTCATCAAGACCTGGTCCCGTCGCTCGATGATCGTCCCGGCGATGCTGGGCCACACGATCGCGGTGCACAACGGCAAGACCCACATCCCGGTGTTTGTCACCGAGTCGATGGTCGGCCACAAGCTCGGCGAGTTCTCGCCGACCCGCACCTTCCGGGGCCACGTCAAGGAAGACCGGAAGTCGAAGCGCCGCTAACCGGCGGGGTGCAAACGACCAATGACAAACACTGAAGGGACAACCATGGAAGCCAGGGCCCAGGCGCGGTACATCCGCGTCACGCCCATGAAGGCCCGCCGTGTGGTGGACCTCATCCGTGGCCTGAACGCCACGGAGGCTCAGGCGGTCCTGCGTTTCGCCCCGCAGGCCGCGAGCGTGCCGGTGGGCAAGGTGCTCGACAGCGCCATCGCCAACGCCGCGCACAACTACGACCACACCGACGTCGACAGCCTGTACGTCTCCGAGGCGTACGTCGACGAGGGCCCGACCCTGAAGCGGTTCCGCCCGCGTGCCCAGGGCCGCGCCTACCGGATCCGCAAGCGGACCAGCCACATCACCGTGGTCGTCAGCAGCAAGGAAGGAACCCGGTAATGGGCCAGAAGGTAAACCCGCACGGGTTCCGGCTCGGTGTCACCACCGACTTCAAGAGCCGCTGGTACGCCGACAAGCTGTACAAGGACTACGTCAAGGAAGACGTCGCCATCCGTCGGATGATGACGTCCGGCATGGAGCGCGCCGGCATCTCCAAGGTCGAGATCGAGCGCACCCGTGACCGTGTCCGCGTGGACATCCACACCGCGCGTCCGGGCATCGTCATCGGCCGCCGTGGCGCCGAGGCCGACCGCATCCGCGGCGACCTCGAGAAGCTCACCGGCAAGCAGGTCCAGCTGAACATCCTCGAGGTCAAGAACCCCGAGACCGACGCTCAGCTCGTGGCCCAGGCCGTTGCCGAGCAGCTGTCCTCCCGCGTCTCCTTCCGCCGCGCCATGCGCAAGAGCATGCAGTCGGCGATGAAGGCGGGCGCCAAGGGCATCAAGATCCAGTGCGGCGGCCGTCTCGGCGGCGCCGAGATGTCCCGCTCGGAGTTCTACCGCGAGGGCCGCGTGCCCCTGCACACGCTCCGCGCGAACGTGGACTACGGCTTCTTCGAGGCCAAGACGACCTTCGGCCGCATCGGTGTGAAGGTCTGGATCTACAAGGGCGACGTCAAGAACATCGCCGAGGTCCGCGCCGAGAACGCTGCCGCCCGTGCGGGTAACCGCCCGGCCCGCGGTGGCGCCGACCGCCCGGCCCGTGGTGGCCGCGGTGGCGAGCGGCGCGGTCGCAAGCCGCAGCAGGCTCCGGCGGCCGAGGCCCCCAAGGCCGAGGCTCCCGCAGCCGCCGCTCCGGCTGAGAGCACCGGAACGGAGGCCTGACCACCATGCTGATCCCCCGTAGGGTCAAGCACCGCAAGCAGCACCACCCGAAGCGCAACGGCATGTCCAAGGGTGGCACGCAGGTTGCGTTCGGCGAGTACGGCATCCAGGCGCTGACCCCGGCGTACGTCACGAACCGCCAGATCGAGGCGGCTCGTATCGCCATGACCCGCCACATCAAGCGTGGCGGCAAGGTCTGGATCAACATCTACCCGGACCGTCCGCTGACGAAGAAGCCGGCCGAGACCCGCATGGGTTCCGGTAAGGGTTCTCCGGAGTGGTGGGTCGCGAACGTCAAGCCCGGACGCGTCATGTTCGAGCTGTCGTACCCCAACGAGAAGATCGCCCGTGAGGCGCTGACCCGTGCGGCCCACAAGCTGCCGATGAAGTGCCGGATCGTCAAGCGCGAGGCAGGTGAAGCGTGATGTCGGCCGGTACCAAGGCGTCCGAGCTGCGCGAGCTGGGCAACGAGGAGCTTCTGAACAAGCTCCGCGAGGCCAAGGAAGAGCTGTTCAACCTCCGCTTCCAGGCGGCGACGGGCCAGCTCGAGAACCACGGCCGTCTGAAGGCGGTCCGCAAGGACATCGCCCGGATCTACACCCTCATGCGTGAGCGTGAGCTCGGCATCGAGCAGGTGGAGAACGCCTGATGAGCGAGAACAACGTGACTGAGCAGAAGACCGAAGCGCGCGGCTTCCGTAAGACCCGCGAGGGTTACGTCGTCAGCGACAAGATGGACAAGACCGTCGTCGTCGCCGTCGAGGACCGCGTCAAGCACGCGCTGTACGGCAAGGTCATCCGCCGTACGAACAAGCTCAAGGCGCACGACGAGCAGAACGCCGCGGGTGTCGGCGACCGCGTCCTCCTCATGGAGACCCGGCCGCTGTCCGCGACCAAGCGCTGGCGCGTCGTCGAGATCCTCGAGAAGGCCAAGTAATCCCTCCTAGGGGGACCCCCTAGGCATCGTTCCGCCAGGCTCGGGGAGAAGCGTGAGTCATTCACGCTTCTCCCCGGGAACCGGCAGACAACCAGGAGATAGACGTGATCCAGCAGGAGTCGCGACTGCGCGTCGCCGACAACACGGGTGCGAAGGAGATCCTCTGCATCCGTGTGCTCGGTGGCTCCGGTCGCCGCTACGCGGGTATCGGTGACGTCATCGTCGCCACCGTCAAGGACGCGATCCCCGGTGGCAACGTGAAGAAGGGTGACGTCGTCAAGGCGGTCATCGTTCGCACCGTGAAGGAGCGCCGCCGTCCGGACGGCTCGTACATCCGCTTCGACGAGAACGCCGCCGTCATTCTGAAGAACGACGGCGACCCTCGCGGCACCCGTATCTTCGGCCCCGTCGGCCGTGAGCTGCGCGAGAAGAAGTTCATGAAGATCATCTCCCTCGCGCCGGAGGTGCTGTGAGCATGAAGATCAAGAAGGGCGACCTGGTTCAGGTCATCACCGGTAAGGACAAGGGCAAGCAGGGCAAGGTCATCGCGGCCTTCCCCCGCGAGGACCGCGTCCTGGTCGAGGGTGTCAACCGGGTCAAGAAGCACACGAAGGCCGGGCCGACCGCCCGCGGCTCGCAGGCCGGCGGCATCGTGACCACCGAGGCCCCCATCCACGTCAGCAACGTCATGCTGGTCGTGGAGAAGGACGGCCAGAAGGTCCCGACCCGCGTCGGCTACCGCTTCGACGACGAGGGCAACAAGATCCGCGTTGCCAAGCGGACGGGTGAGGACATCTGATGACGACCACCGTGACTCCGCGTCTCAAGACGAAGTACCGCGAGGAGATCATCGGCAAGCTGCGTGACGAGTTCAAGTACGAGAACGTCATGCAGGTTCCGGGCCTCGTCAAGATCGTGGTCAACATGGGTGTGGGCGACGCCGCCCGCGACTCCAAGCTGATCGAGGGCGCCGTGCGCGACCTCACCACGATCACCGGTCAGAAGCCGGCCGTGACCAAGGCCCGCAAGTCCATCGCGCAGTTCAAGCTGCGTGAGGGACAGCCGATCGGTGCCCACGTCACGCTCCGTGGCGACCGCATGTGGGAGTTCCTGGACCGCACCCTGTCGCTGGCGCTCCCGCGCATCCGCGACTTCCGCGGCCTGTCCCCCAAGCAGTTCGACGGCCGTGGCAACTACACCTTCGGTCTCACGGAGCAGGTCATGTTCCACGAGATCGACCAGGACAAGATCGACCGCGTCCGGGGTATGGACATCACCGTGGTCACCACGGCGACCAACGACGAAGAGGGCCGCGCCCTTCTCCGTCACCTCGGCTTCCCGTTCAAGGAGGCGTGAGCGAGATGGCGAAGAAGGCTCTGATCGCGAAGGCTGCTCGCAAGCCCAAGTTCGGTGTGCGTGCGTACACCCGCTGCCAGCGCTGCGGCCGCCCGCACTCCGTCTACCGCAAGTTCGGCCTGTGCCGTGTGTGCCTTCGTGAGATGGCTCACCGCGGCGAGCTGCCGGGCGTGACCAAGAGCTCCTGGTAATCCCCGCCCGCCCGTCGCCCGACCACCGCCCCGCAAGGGCGGCCCTTCGGGCCAACGGGTTGGATTGGGATTCCTGAAGCTCTCGGTAAGCAACCGGGGCGGCAGGACGCCCAGCCCGCATGCCTTAGGCTTGTGGGGTTGGGCGTCTGCCGCCGCCCTTACGACTTACTACGCCGTAGGTCCACCGCGCCGCACCCGTCCCGTCTCGGATCGGGGAGAGGGATGGCGCACCAGGAAACCCCGGCGAGAGAGGCCGAAGGCCAATTCATGACCATGACTGATCCGATCGCAGACATGCTGACGCGTCTGCGGAACGCGAACTCGGCATACCACGACTCGGTGTCGATGCCGCACTCCAAGATCAAGTCGCACATCGCGGAGATCCTCCAGCAGGAGGGCTTCATCACGGGCTGGCGCGTCGAGGACGCCGAGGTCGGCAAGAACCTCGTCCTCGAGCTGAAGTTCGGCCCGAACCGTGAGCGCTCCATCGCGGGCATCAAGCGGATCTCCAAGCCCGGTCTCCGGGTGTACGCGAAGTCCACCAACCTGCCGAAGGTCCTCGGCGGCCTGGGCGTGGCGATCATCTCCACGTCCCACGGTCTCCTGACCGACAAGCAGGCGCAGAAGAAGGGCGTGGGTGGGGAAGTCCTCGCCTACGTCTGGTAGTCGGGAACGGAGGAAAAGCCAATGTCGCGTATCGGCAAGCTCCCCATCCAGGTTCCCGCCGGCGTGGACGTCACCATCGACGGCCGTACGGTTTCCGTGAAGGGCCCCAAGGGTTCCCTCTCGCACACCGTTGCCGCGCCGATCGAGATCGTCAAGGGCGAAGACGGCACCCTCGCGGTGACCCGCCCGAACGACGAGCGGCAGAGCAAGGCCCTGCACGGCCTGTCCCGCACGCTGGTGGCGAACATGATCACCGGTGTGACCCAGGGATACGTCAAGAAGCTCGAGATCAGCGGTGTCGGTTACCGCGTCCAGGCGAAGGGCTCCAACCTGGAGTTCGCCCTGGGCTACAGCCACCCGATCCTGGTCGAGGCCCCTGAGGGCATCACCTTCAAGGTCGAGTCCCCCACCCGCTTCTCGGTCGAGGGCATCGACAAGCAGAAGGTCGGCGAGGTCGCGGCCAACATCCGCAAGCTGCGCAAGCCCGACCCGTACAAGGCCAAGGGCGTCAAGTACGAGGGCGAAGTCATCCGCCGCAAGGTCGGAAAGGCGGGTAAGTAAGCCATGGCATACGGGCAGAAGATCCTCAAGGGCGACGCCTACAAGCGTGCCGCTATCAAGCGCCGCCACATCCGGATCCGCAAGAAGGTCTCGGGTACCGCCGAGCGCCCCCGTCTGGTCGTGACCCGCTCCAACCGCCACATCGTGGCGCAGGTGATCGACGACCTCAAGGGCCACACCCTGGCGTCGGCGTCCACCCTGGACGCTTCGATCCGCGGTGGCGAGGGCGACAAGTCCACGCAGGCCAAGCAGGTCGGCGCCCTGGTCGCCGAGCGTGCCAAGGCCGCCGGTGTCGAGGCTGTCGTGTTCGACCGTGGTGGCAACCAGTACGCCGGGCGCATCGCCGCCCTGGCCGACGCCGCCCGCGAGGCCGGGCTCAAGTTCTGAGCCCCGGTTCCGTAGCTAGCGGAAACAGAGAGAGGTAATTCCAATGGCTGGACCCCAGCGCCGCGGTGGTGGCGCCGGTGGCGGCGAGCGGCGGGACCGGAAGGGCCGTGACGGCGGCGCTGCTGCCGCCGAGAAGACCGCGTACGTTGAGCGCGTCGTCGCGATCAACCGCGTCGCCAAGGTTGTGAAGGGTGGTCGTCGCTTCAGCTTCACCGCGCTGGTCGTGGTGGGCGACGGTGACGGCACCGTGGGTGTCGGATACGGCAAGGCCAAGGAGGTGCCGGCCGCCATCGCCAAGGGCGTTGAGGAGGCCAAGAAGCACTTCTTCAAGGTCCCCCGCATCCAGGGCACCATCCCGCACCCGATCCAGGGTGAGAAGGCTGCCGGCGTCGTGCTGCTCAAGCCCGCGTCCCCGGGTACCGGTGTTATCGCCGGTGGTCCGGTGCGTGCCGTGCTCGAGTGCGCCGGTATCCACGACGTGCTGTCGAAGTCGCTCGGCTCCGACAACGCCATCAACATCGTGCACGCGACCGTGGAGGCCCTGAAGGGCCTGCAGCGTCCCGAGGAGATCGCGGCCCGCCGTGGTCTGCCGCTCGAGGACGTCGCCCCCGCGGCTCTTCTCCGTGCGCGTGCCGGGGCGGGTGCGTAATCATGGCTCAGCTCAAGATCACGCAGGTCAAGTCCTACATCGGCAGCAAGCAGAACCACCGTGACACCCTGCGTTCGCTTGGCCTGAAGAAGGTCAACGACGTGGTCGTCAAGGAGGATCGTCCCGAGTTCCGCGGCATGGTGCACACCGTCCGCCACCTCGTGACGGTCGAGGAGGTCGACTGATCATGGCGGAGCAGAACCCGCTGAAGATCCACAACCTCCGTCCCGCCCCGGGCGCCAAGACCGCCAAGACCCGTGTCGGTCGTGGTGAGGCGTCGAAGGGTAAGACGGCCGGTCGTGGTACCAAGGGCACCAAGGCCCGCTACCAGGTTCCGGAGCGCTTCGAGGGCGGCCAGATGCCGCTCCACATGCGTCTCCCGAAGCTGAAGGGCTTCAAGAACCCGTTCAAGACCGAGTACCAGGTCGTGAACCTCGACAAGCTGGCCAAGCTCTACCCGCAGGGTGGCGAGGTCACGGTCGAGGACCTGGTCGCCAAGGGCGCCGTTCGCAAGAACAGCCTGGTCAAGGTCCTCGGCGAGGGCGAGATCTCCGTGGCGCTGACGGTGAAGGTCGACAAGGCCTCCACCTCCGCCAAGGAGAAGATCGCCGCCGCCGGCGGCAGCGTCACCGAGCTCGTCTGAACCCTTCAGACGTCTTGATGACCTGAGCGATCCCGACCGGGGATACCCCACAAATGGGGTATCCCCGGTTGGTCGTTCCTAGGGCAGTGGTCCCGCCGGTAAGGTGACCTGCACTGCCCTCTTTCACGGGTGTCACACATGGGGCACCCTGAGCGGCAGTTGACCGTTAGCTATTAAGTCGTCAGTCGAACCTCAAGACCGTCACCCTTGACGCAGTTGCGCGGGGGTCGCAGGAGGCACCGTGCTCACCGCGTTCGCCCGGGCGTTCAAGACGCCCGACCTGCGCAAGAAGCTGCTCTTCACGCTCGGCATCATCGTGGTCTACCGGGTGGGTACCCACATCCCCATCCCGGGCGTGGACTACAAGAGCGTTCAGGAGTGTGTGGACCAGGCGTCCGGCAACCAGGGCCTCTTCGGTCTGGTCAACATGTTCAGCGGCGGCGCCCTGCTGCAGATCACGGTCTTCGCGCTCGGCATCATGCCGTACATCACCGCGAGCATCATTCTGCAGCTGCTGACCGTGGTGATCCCGCGCCTGGAGGCCCTGAAGAAGGAGGGCCAGTCGGGCACGGCGAAGATCACGCAGTACACCCGCTATCTCACCATCGCGCTGGCCATCCTCCAGGGCACCGGCCTGGTGGCCACCGCCCGCAGCGGCGCGCTCTTCTCCGGCTGCACGGTCGCTTCCCAGATCGTCCCGGACCGCGCGATCTTCACCACGATCGTCATGGTGATCACCATGACCGCCGGCACCGCCGTCGTGATGTGGCTCGGTGAGCTGATCACCGACCGCGGCATCGGCAACGGCATGTCGATCCTGATGTTCATCTCGATCGCCGCCACGTTCCCGTCCGCCCTGTGGGCGATCAAGACCCAGGGCGACCTCGCGGACGGCTGGATCGAGTTCGGCACCGTGCTCGCGGTCGGCCTGGTCATGGTCGGCCTGGTGGTCTTCGTCGAGCAGGCCCAGCGCCGGATTCCCGTCCAGTACGCCAAGCGCATGATCGGCCGCCGTTCGTACGGCGGCACCTCCACCTACATCCCGCTCAAGGTGAACCAGGCGGGTGTGATTCCCGTCATCTTCGCGTCGTCGCTGCTCTACATCCCGGCACTGATCGCGCAGTTCTCCAGCGGCACCTCCGGGTGGAAGACCTGGATCGAGTCTCACCTCGTGACGGGCAACCACCCGATTTACATCACCCTGTACTTCTTGCTCATCGTCTTCTTCGCGTTCTTCTACGTGGCGATCTCCTTCAACCCCGAGGAAGTCGCCGACAACATGAAGAAGTATGGTGGCTTCATCCCGGGCATCCGGGCTGGCCGACCGACCGCTGAGTACCTCGGCTACGTACTCAACCGGATCACCTGGCCGGGTTCGCTGTATCTGGGTCTGATCGCTCTCGTACCGACGATGGCGTTGGTTGGTTTCGAGGCAAACCAGAACTTCCCGTTCGGTGGCACCAGCATCCTGATCATCGTGGGTGTCGGCCTCGAGACGGTGAAGCAGATCGAGAGCCAGCTCCAGCAGCGCAATTACGAAGGGTTCCTCCGCTGATGCGAATCGTCCTCGTCGGGCCGCCGGGCGCCGGTAAGGGAACGCAGGCCACACGGCTTGCCGAGAAGCTGAGCGTTCCGCACATCTCCACGGGCGACTTGTTCCGCGCCAACATCAGCCAGCAGACGGAGCTGGGGAAGGCCGCGAAGTCGTACATCGACGCCGGCAATCTCGTGCCGGACGAGATCACGATCGCGATGGCCAAGGACCGCATGGAGCAGCCCGACGCCGTGGGCGGCTTCCTGCTCGACGGCTTCCCGCGCAACGTCTCGCAGGCCGAGGCGCTGGACGAGCTGCTGGAGACCGAGGGCATCACCCTGGACGCCGTGCTCGACCTGGAGGCCCCCGAGGAGGAGGTCGTCAAGCGGATCGCCGGCCGGCGCGTCTGCCGCAACGACTCGGCCCACGTCTTCCACGTGACGTACAAGGCGCCGGCCAAGGAGGGCGTCTGCGACGTCTGCGGCGGTGAGCTGTACCAGCGCGGCGACGACTCCGAGGAGACGGTCCGCAAGCGGCTGGAGGTCTACCACACGAAGACCGAGCCGATCATCGACTACTACAAGGCCCAGGGGCTGGTCGTCACCATCGCGGCCACCGGGGCCGTGGACGAGGTCACGGAGCGCGCCCTGGAGGCGCTCAAGCGCGGCCGGTAGTCACTCCGTGCGTCGCGCGCAGCCGCGGTCCCTGTGGGGGCCGCGGCTGCGGCGTGCGGGGCGGTGCCGGGCTACCCGTATCGTTGGAAACGTTCGTACTCTCCCCGGTCCCCAGAAAGGCCGCAGTCCCCATGGTGCAGATCAAGACCCCCGAGCAGATCGCCAAGATGCGCGAGGCGGGGCTGGTCGTCGCCGCCATCCACGCGGCCACGCGCGAGGCCGCCGTGCCCGGCGCCACGACCAGGGACCTGGACCAGGTCGCCCGCAAGGTGCTCGCGGAGCACAACGCCAAGCCGAACTTCCTCGGCTACGGCGGCTTCCCGGCGACCATCTGCACCTCGGTGAACGAGGTCGTCGTCCACGGCATCCCCTCCGACGACGTCGTCCTCAAGGACGGGGACATCATCTCCATCGACTGCGGCGCGATCATCGACGGCTGGCACGGCGACGCCGCCTTCACGGCGTTCGTGGGCTCCGGTCACGCACCGGAGCTGGTCGAGCTCTCCCGGGTGACCGAGGAGTCGATGTGGGCCGGCATCGCGGCCATGAAGCAGGGCAACCGGCTGGTGGACATCTCCCGGGCCATCGAGACCTACATCCGCCGCCAGCCCAAGCCGGGCGGCGGCCGGTACGGGATCATCGAGGACTACGGCGGCCACGGCATCGGCACCGAGATGCACATGGACCCCCACCTGCTGAACTACGTCGACCGGCGCCGCGGCAAGGGCCCGAAGCTGGTCCCCGGCTTCTGCCTGGCCATCGAGCCGATGGTGTCGCTGGGCACGCCCAAGACGGCGGTCCTGGAGGACGACTGGACGGTGGTCACCACCGACGGCACCTGGTCCTCCCACTGGGAGCACTCCGTGGCCCTGACGGAGCAGGGCCCGCTGGTCCTGACGGCGCCGGACGGCGGCAAGGCGAAGCTCGCCGAGTACGGAGTCACGGCGGCGCCCGATCCTCTGGCCTGACGACGGTGCGACGACCGCCGGCCGGAGGCCGGCGCAGCCGCTCGAAGCCTGTGAGGCGCCCTGGGCGCCGAGCCCGCGAGAGCGGCGTCAGGGATGGGTCGACTGGACGGTGGTCACCACCGACGGCACCTGGTCCTCCCACTGGGAGCACTCCGTGGCCCTGACGGAGCAGGGCCCGCTGGTCCTGACGGCGCCGGACGGCGGCAAGGCGAAGCTCGCCGGGTACGGCGTCACCGCGGCCCCCGACCCCCTCGCATGATGACCTCCGCCATGGGGCAGACTTCCTCGTTTCGCCTTTCCGGGTGTGCTGACGTAGACTGACTCGTCGGCTCTAGTGCACCCGCATGCCTGCATGCGCTCGAAGTGGTGCATCCCGGAGTCGATCAAGGTAGTCGATTCGAAGGGCGAAGCGTGGCCAAGAAGCAAGGTGCCATCGAGATCGAGGGCACTGTCGTCGAGTCTCTTCCGAACGCCATGTTCAAGGTCGAGCTCCAGAACGGCCACCAGGTCCTGGCACACATCAGCGGCAAGATGCGTATGCACTACATCCGCATCCTCCCTGACGACCGGGTCGTGGTGGAGCTGTCTCCGTACGACCTGACGCGTGGCCGGATCGTCTACCGGTACAAGTAGATCTTGCCCACGCCTCGCGCCTCGGCGTGGGGCCGCCGGCAACTGACCCGGAGAACCTCACATCCCATGAAGGTCAAGCCGAGCGTCAAGAAGATCTGCGACAAGTGCAGGGTGATCCGCCGCCACGGTCGGGTCATGGTCATCTGCGAGAACCCGCGCCACAAGCAGCGCCAGGGCTGACGCACGACCGACCGCACCCTCTGCACCGCTATCGCAGAGATTCGCGCGACGCGAGCTGAATATGTTCATACGCAGAGCCCAAGCCGCAGCCGCGGCTTGACACCCCCGGTTCGGAGGCCGGGGACCCGGTTCGTACCTGATACGGCGGCCGGGAACCGGCTCTGTGGAAGACCTCCGAAGATCACCAGGAGCCATTGAATGGCACGCGTTTCCGGTGTTGACATCCCGCGCGACAAGCGCGTGGAGATCGCCCTCACCTACGTGTTCGGCATCGGCCGGACCCTTTCGCAGCAGACGCTGGCGGCGACCGGCGTCGACCCGAACACCCGCGTTCGCGACCTGACCGAAGAGCAGCTCGTCGCGATCCGCGAGTACGTCGACAACAACATCAAGACCGAGGGTGACCTCCGTCGCGAGATCCAGGCCGACATCCGCCGCAAGGTCGAGATCGGCACGTACCAGGGTCTGCGGCACCGCCGCGGTCTGCCCGTCCGCGGCCAGCGCACCAGCACCAACGCCCGCACCCGCAAGGGCCCGCGTCGCGCCATCGCCGGCAAGAAGAAGCCGGGCAAGAAGTAGTCCGCAGCGGACGCCTGTCCACGGTCTTCGCTGTAGGACCGACCACCTCCGTAGGAGTTAGAGATGCCCCCCAAGGGACGTCAGGGCGCTGCCAAGAAGGTGCGCCGCAAGGAAAAGAAGAACGTCGCTCACGGCCACGCGCACATCAAGAGCACGTTCAACAACACGATCGTGTCGATCACGGACCCGTCCGGCAACGTGATCTCCTGGGCCTCCGCCGGCCACGTCGGCTTCAAGGGCTCGCGGAAGTCCACGCCGTTCGCCGCGCAGATGGCCGCCGAGTCGGCTGCCCGCCGCGCCCAGGAGCACGGCATGCGCAAGGTCGACGTGTTCGTCAAGGGCCCGGGTTCCGGTCGTGAGACCGCCATCCGCTCGCTCCAGGCGACCGGTCTCGAGGTCGGCTCCATCCAGGACGTCACCCCGACCCCGCACAACGGCTGCCGTCCGCCGAAGCGCCGCCGCGTCTGACGCACGGCTGCCTCACAGGGCTGGTTCCGGGCGGTACGGCTCCGTAAAAGGGCCGTGCCGCCCGTACCCTTGCACTACCCGCACTCTCCCGGGTGCGGCTGAGTCGGGCGTCATATAGCGGGCGCCCCCGACTGAAGGATCTGATCCCCACATGCTGATCGCTCAGCGTCCCTCGTTGACCGAAGAGGTCGTCGACGAGTTCCGCTCCCGGTTCGTGATCGAGCCGCTGGAGCCGGGCTTCGGCTACACCCTCGGCAACTCCCTCCGCCGCACCCTCCTGTCGTCGATCCCCGGTGCCGCCGTCACCAGCATCCGGATCGACGGTGTCCTGCACGAGTTCACCACCGTGCCGGGCGTCAAGGAGGACGTCACCGACCTGATCCTCAACATCAAGCAGCTGGTCGTGTCGAGCGAGCACGACGAGCCCGTGGTGATGTACCTGCGCAAGCAGGGTCCGGGTCTGGTCACCGCCGCCGACATCGCGCCGCCGGCCGGTGTCGAGGTGCACAACCCCGACCTCGTCCTCGCCACGCTCAACGGCAAGGGCAAGCTGGAGATGGAGCTGACCGTCGAGCGCGGTCGCGGCTACGTCTCCGCCGTGCAGAACAAGCAGGTGGGCCAGGAGATCGGCCGTATCCCGGTCGACTCCATCTACTCGCCGGTGCTCAAGGTCACCTACAAGGTCGAGGCGACCCGTGTCGAGCAGCGCACCGACTTCGACAAGCTGATCGTCGACGTCGAGACCAAGCAGGCCATGCGTCCGCGCGACGCCATGGCGTCGGCCGGCAAGACGCTGGTCGAGCTGTTCGGTCTGGCCCGCGAGCTGAACGTCGACGCCGAGGGCATCGACATGGGCCCGTCCCCGACGGACGCCGCGCTCGCCGCCGACCTGGCGCTGCCGATCGAGGAGCTGGAGCTCACGGTCCGCTCCTACAACTGCCTCAAGCGCGAGGGCATCCACTCCGTGGGTGAGCTCGTCGCCCGCTCCGAGGCCGACCTGCTCGACATCCGCAACTTCGGTGCGAAGTCGATCGACGAGGTCAAGGCGAAGCTGGCCGGCATGGGCCTGGCCCTGAAGGACAGCCCGCCCGGATTCGACCCGACCGCCGCCGCCGACGCCTTCGGCGCCGACGACGACGCGGACGCCGGATTCGTCGAGACCGAGCAGTACTAAGAGCTCGGACCTATCGGTCCGTAGTCGGGTGCGGGTGCGCTGTGGCTTGTCGCGCTCACGCGACGGAGTCGCACCTCGACACCGCCCCGCGCCCCTTCCGGGGCGCCCCTTCGGGGCTGCCCCGGATCTCCGACAGGCGACCGCCTGCTCGGATACTGACCCCGGTACCTGACACGGCCGGGGCAGACACCTAGGAGAGACACGATGCCGAAGCCCACCAAGGGTGCCCGTCTGGGCGGCAGCGCCGCGCACGAGAAGCTGATGCTCGCGAACCTCGCGAAGTCGCTCTTCGAGCACGGCCGTATCACCACCACCGAGGCGAAGGCCCGCCGTCTGCGGCCGTACGCCGAGCGTCTGATCACCAAGGCGAAGAAGGGCGACCTTCACAACCGCCGTCAGGTGCTCCAGGTCATCACGGACAAGAGCATCGTCCACACGCTCTTCACCGAGATCGGCCCGCGGTACGAGAACCGTCCGGGTGGCTACACCCGTATCACCAAGATCGGCAACCGCCGTGGTGACAACGCGCCCATGGCCGTCATCGAGCTGGTCGAGGCGCTGACGGTGGCGCAGCAGGCGACCGGTGAGGCCGAGGCCGCGACGAAGCGCGCGGTCAAGGAGGCCGAGGAGGCCAAGGTCGAGGAGACCAAGGCCGACGAGGCCGCCGAGGCTCCGGCCGAGGAGGCCAAGGACGCCTGAGGCACCGCCTCGCGCTGAGCGGGTCCGCCCTTCGCGGGGCGGGCCCGCTTTCGCGTACCTGAGAGGATCTGCATGTGAGTGACGAAGTACAGCCCGGACACGTCCGCATCCGCCTCGACCTGTCCTACGACGGCACCGACTTCCACGGCTGGGCCAAGCAGGCCGGCGGCAAGCGGACCGTGCAGGGCGAGATCGAGGACGCGCTGCGCACGGTCACGCGGACCAGGGACACGACGTACGAGCTGACCGTGGCCGGGCGTACGGACGCGGGGGTGCACGCGCGGGGTCAGGTGGCCCACGTCGACCTGCCCGGGGAGCTGTGGGCCGAGCAAAAGGACAAGCTGCTCAAGCGGCTGGCCGGGCGGCTGCCCAAGGACGTGCGGGTGTGGTCGCTCACCGAGGCGCCCGCCGGGTTCAACGCCCGGTTCTCCGCGATCTGGCGCCGGTACGCCTACCGGGTCACCGACAACCCGGGCGGGGTGGACCCGCTGCTGCGCGGGCACGTCCTGTGGCACGACTGGCCGCTGGACGTCGACGCCATGAACGAGGCCGCGCGGGGGCTGCTGGGCGAGCACGACTTCGCCGCCTACTGCAAGCGGCGGGAGGGCGCCACCACCATCCGCCGGCTCCAGGAGCTCAGCCTGGTGCGCGGTGCGGACGGGGTCATCACGGCCACCGTGCGGGCCGACGCGTTCTGCCACAACATGGTGCGCTCGCTGATCGGGGCGCTGCTGTTCGTCGGCGACGGCCACCGGCCGCCCGAGTGGCCCGCCAAGGTGCTGGCCGCGGGCGTACGCGACTCGGCCGTGCATGTCGTACGGCCGCACGGGCTGACCCTGGAGGAGGTCGGCTACCCGGCGGACGAGCTGCTGGCGGCGCGGAACCTACAGGCGCGGCGGAAGCGGTCGCTGCCCGCCGCCGGGTGCTGCTGAGCGGCGGCGGGCAGGCCGCGGCGGGCTATCCGACCGCCGCGGCGGCCGACGCCTGGGCCTCGCCCCGGCGCCGGATCTGGCGGAAGGCGAACTCGGCCAGGTCGTCACCGGCCCGGAAGACCCGGGTGTCCTTGGTCGTCACGTCCTTGCCGGTGGTGAAGCCGGAGATGGTGAAGTAGGCGTAGCGGCCGTAGGCGTTGGTCGTGGAGCGGCAGATGGCGCCGGTGCAGAACGGCTGCACGCCGTCGCCGGTCAGGGGGCTGACGATGCTCTTCTTGTCGGCCTGGCTCCTGGTCCTGGCCGCCTGGGCCGCCGTGTCGAAGACGGCCACGCCGACCGTCACGGCGACGTCGTCCCTGGTGTAGGTGACCCGCATCAGGCGGGTGCAGCCGTTGCCGGTGAGGACCGCCGGCAGGGTCTTCTGGGCGGCGGAGGCGCAGGCGCGGGTGTCGGCGGTCGGGCCCTTCTTGTACACCGTCTCGCCCATGGTGAGCTGCGTGCCGGGGAAGAGGATCTCCGGGCCGAGCGGCGCGGTGTCCTTCTTCGCGCTGGAGATGAAGTCCTTGGGGTTCAGGGGCGGCGGGGCGGTGGTCGGGGCGAAGGACGGGGCCGAGGCCGACTCGCTCGGGATGTCGGCGGTCGAGGGCCCGCCGGTGGGGTCCGCGCTCTTGCCGGATCCGCCGGCGGAGACCACGGCCACGGCGACGGCCGCCGCGACGGCCACGGTGGCCAGCGCGCCACCGCCGATGAACAGCAGGCGGCGTCGCTTGGCGCGGGCCTCGGACGCCTCGGCGAGCGCCGCCCAGTCCGGGGTGTCGCCGCCTCCCGCCAGGGGCTGCTGTGACTGCTGAGAGTGCGGTGTCCAGGGATCCCACCGGGAGTCGGGTCCCCCCTGCCCAAAGCTCATGGGGCGCATCTTAGACGGGACAGGGGGCACGCTGGTCCGCGCTGGTCCGCTGCCACGGGGCCCGGAGCCCCTAGCGTTCCTCCCATGCGGACGGGCAAAAGCGACATCTCCGGGTGGTTGGTGCGACCGGCGGGTCGGTACCTGTGGGCGGCGCTCGCGGTGGTGCTGGGCGCGCTCGCGGCGCACGCGGCACGCGCGACCCCGGACGGGGGCATGGACAACGCGATCGTCGTCCGGGCCGCCCGGACCTGGCTGGCCGGCGGCGATCCGTACGACGACCCCCACTTCCTGTATCTCCCGAGCGCGGTCCTGGCCGCCGTGCCGCAGGCCCTGCTGCCCGGAGCGGTGCTGCGGGTGCTGGTGCCGGCCGCGGTGACCGGCCTGCTGGTGCTGGGCTGGGCCTGCGCCCTGCGGCTGCACCGGGTCGCCCTGGGCAGCCGGTTCGCCGTCCTGGGCCTGATCGGGCTGGCGGCCGGGTTCGCGCCGTTCGGGCATCTGGTGCGGCTGGGCAACTGGACGGTGACCGCCGCGGTGGCGCTGCCGCTGTGCCTGCTCCTGGCGGGCCGGGGCCGGTGGGCGGCGGCGGGCGCGGTCGTCGGCGCCGCCATCGCGCTCAAGCCGCTGCTGGCGCCGCTGGCGCTGCTGTTCCTCTTCGCCGGGCGCGGCCGTGCCCTCGGGGCGGTGGTCCTGGTGCCCGCGCTGGCGTCGGCGGGGGCGGCGCTGCTCATGCCGGACCCGGCCGGCTTCCTCACCCGCACCCTGCCGTTCCTGCTCCACGGCGACGACGGCTTCGTACGGCTCTACGAAGCCTCTCCGGCGGCCGTGCTGCCGCGTCTGGGGGTGCCGGGCCCGCTCGCCGAGGGGATCGCGGCGCTCGCGGCGGTCCTCGGGGCGGGGTGCGCGTACCGGCGCTGGCGCCGCGCCGGGCCCGGCCCGCTGCGGCTCGCGGAGACCGCCGCCGGTCTGATGCTCTCGGCGTTCCTGGTCTCCCGGCCCTCCTACGACCACTACCTCCTGGTCGTGCTGCCGCTGCTGCTGGCCGGGCTGCCCTACGAGGGGTCGGTGGCCCGGCGGCCCTGGTTCTGGCTCGCCCTGGTGCCGCAGCTGCCCGGTCTGACCTGGCCGTTTCTGGAGACGGGGCGGCGCCGGGCGTTCAAGGACGCGGTGACCCTGTGCGTGCTGGCCTGGACGGTGGCGCACCAGGCGGTGCGGGGCCGCGGCGGGAGGGGGCCGCGAGGGGAGGGAGCCGCCTACACTGGAGGAGCCGACCGGCCGGTGCGGGTGCCGACAGCCCCGTTTTGACCCGGCCGCCGCGCCGCAGGTATCCTGCACTTTCGTTATGTGTATTGGCTTGCTCATTCTCACGTGAGGGGCCCTTACACCGGTCCACCGGGCCGATGACCAGCGACCAGGCACGCGGCTTGCGTCACCGCTGTGCGGTCTAGGCTGTCGTGATCGTCTTCGGTGACCTTGTCAGGACCATTCACTGAAGAAGCGAAGGCTACGAACCGTGCGTACGTACAGCCCCAAGCCCGGCGATGTGACGCGCCAGTGGCACGTCATCGACGCTCAGGACGTTGTCCTGGGCCGTCTCGCCTCCACCGCCGCCACGCTCCTGCGGGGCAAGCACAAGCCGATCTACGCGCCGCACGTCGACGCTGGTGACTTCGTCATCATCATCAACGCCGACAAGGTGCACCTGTCCGGCAACAAGCGGACCCAGAAGATGGCCTACCGCCACTCCGGCTACCCGGGTGGTCTGCGCTCCGTCCGCTACGACGAGCTGCTGGCCAAGAACCCCGAGAAGGCCGTCGAGAAGGCCGTCAAGGGCATGCTTCCCAAGAACACCCTGGGCCGTCAGATGCTCTCGAAGCTGAAGGTCTACTCGGGCGACCAGCACCCGCACGCTGCCCAGCAGCCGGTGCCGTTCGAGATCACCCAGGTCGCGCAGTAAGTCCGGCCACCCCCTAAGACTGAAGAGAATCTGAGGAGAATCGTGGCCGAGACCACTGCCGAGCAGCCGCTCGAAGAGCTTGACATCGACAGCTACACCACCGAGTCCGAGGTCCCCGTCGAGGGCGAGTACACCTCGGAGTCCCTGGCCTCCCGCTTCGGCGAGCCCCAGCCGGCCGCCGGCCTGGGCCGTCGCAAGAACGCCATCGCCCGTGTCCGGATCGTCCCGGGCACCGGCAAGTGGAAGATCAACGGCCGCACCCTCGAGGACTACTTCCCGAACAAGGTGCACCAGCAGGAAGTCAACGAGCCCTTCAAGGTGCTCGAGCTCGAGGGCCGTTACGACGTCATCGCCCGCATCGCGGGCGGCGGTGTCTCCGGTCAGGCCGGTGCGCTCCGTCTCGGTGTCGCCCGCGCCCTGAACGAGGCCGACGTCGACAACAACCGCGGTCCCCTGAAGAAGGCCGGCTTCCTGCGCCGCGACGACCGCGCGGTCGAGCGGAAGAAGGCCGGTCTGAAGAAGGCCCGCAAGGCTCCGCAGTACAGCAAGCGCTAATCTCAGTCGCCTGCTCGTACTCCGAACGCCCCGGCGGCACGCCACAGTGCTGCCGGGGCGTTCGTCTATCACGGCCGGTGGGCGTATAACGGCACAAAGCGCTCATGGGCTTGTGCGATCGGATGGCCGGGCAGGGCGGTGACATCGCCTGCCTGGGATGCGGAGGGCGCGTGCGTGGGCCGCACCGGCACGGCCTTCCGGAACTGATGCTTCCTCAGGAGGACAAGTGGGACGACTCTTCGGCACGGACGGCGTGCGCGGTGTCGCCAACGCGGACCTGACGGCCGAGATGGCGCTCGGCCTCTCCGTCGCCGCGGCGCACGTACTGGCCGAGGCGGGCACGTTCGAGGGACACCGGCCGACCGCGGTGGTCGGGCGGGACCCGCGCGCGTCCGGGGAGTTCCTGGAGGCCGCCGTGGTCGCGGGCCTGGCCAGCGCCGGTGTGGACGTGCTGCGGGTCGGCGTGCTGCCGACGCCCGCGGTGGCGTACCTGACCGGCGCGCTCGGCGCCGACCTCGGCGTGATGCTCTCCGCCAGCCACAACGCCATGCCGGACAACGGCGTCAAGTTCTTCGCCCGCGGCGGCCACAAGCTCGCCGACGAGCTGGAGGACCGGATCGAGGCCGTGTACGAGGAGCACCGCACCGGTGCTCCCTGGGACCGCCCGACCGGTGCCGGAGTGGGCCGGGTGCGGGAGTACGCCGAGGGGTTCGACCAGTACGTCGCCCATCTCGTCGGCGCCCTTCCCAACCGGCTGGACGGGCTGAAGATCGTCCTGGACGAGGCGCACGGCGCGGCCGCCCGGGTCTCGCCGGAGGCGTTCGCGCGGGCCGGCGCCGAGGTGATCACGATCGGTGCCGAGCCGGACGGGCTCAACATCAACGACGGCTGCGGTTCGACCCACCTGAGCCTGCTGAAGGCCGCCGTCGTGGAGCACGGCGCCGACCTCGGCATCGCGCACGACGGTGACGCCGACCGCTGCCTGGCCGTGGACCACACCGGCAGCGAGGTGGACGGCGACCAGATCCTCGCCGTGCTGGCGCTGGCGATGCGGGAGCGTTCCGCCCTGCGCGCCGACACCGTCGTCGCCACCGTCATGTCCAACCTGGGCTTCAAGCTGGCCATGGAGCGCGAGGGCATCCGGCTGGTGCAGACCGCGGTCGGCGACCGGTACGTCCTGGAGGAGATGAAGGACAAGGGCTTCGCCCTCGGCGGCGAGCAGTCCGGGCACGTCATCGTCCTGGACCACGCCACGACCGGCGACGGCACGCTGACCGGCCTGCTGCTGGCGGCGCGGGTCGCCGAGAGCGGCCGTACGCTCCAGGACCTCGCGTCCGTCATGGAGCGGCTGCCGCAGGTGCTCATCAACGTGCCGGACGTCGACAAGTCCCGGGTGGGCACCTCCGCGGAGCTGGCCGCCGCGGTGGCCGAGGCCGAGCGCGAACTGGGCTCCACCGGTCGGGTGTTGCTGCGTCCCTCCGGCACCGAGCCGCTGGTGCGGGTGATGGTCGAGGCAGCCGACATCGAGCAGGCGCGGACGGTGGCCGGGCGGCTGGCCGACGCGGTGAAGTCGGCGCTGGGCTGAGCCCTTCTAATACGGCTGGTCCGGCTTGGTCATGCGCGGGCGCTGGCTCGCCCAGAGGGCCTTCTGGGCGAGCAGCGTCAGCGTCCCGGCGAGGACGATGCCGAGCAGGTTCAGCAGGAGCTGCTCGGTGGAGTGCACCGTCTGCCCCATGTCGCCGTAGAAGAGGGCGACGGCCGCGTTGGCGGCGGCCGGGACCGTGGTGACGGAGATGGCGACGCCGACCAGGGCGCCGGACTTCGCGGAGGTCAGGGAGAGGGTGCCCGCCATGCCGGCGAGGACCGCCACCACGAAGGAGAACCAGTCGGGGGCGTAGACGAAGCCGGTCTGCGGCCGCTCGCCCTCCAGTTTCGCCTCGGTGAACAGGCCGACGGCGTCCATGAACCAGCTGAAGGCGACCGTCACCGCCATCGCCACCGCGAAGCCCACCACCAGCGCGATCAGCGACCGCAGTGCCAGGCGGGAGGCCCGCCGCACCAGGGCCGTGCAGAAGCCGGCCAGCGGACCGAACTCCGGGCCGACCGCCATCGCGCCCACGATCAGGATGGCGTTGTCCAGCACCACACCGCAGGCCGCGATCATCGTGGCGAGGGTGAGGAAGGCGACGTAGGTGATGGAGAGCGTCGACTCCTCGTGCGTGGCGTCCGCGAGGTGCTCCCACAGGACCGCGTCCGCGGCCTCGCCCGGTGCCTCCTCCTCGGCCTTCTCGGCCCGCCGCGACAACGACAGGCCGATGTTCTCCACGGCGATCGAGCCCGTACGGTCCAGGCCCAGCGCCCGCAGTTCGCCGATGAGTTCGTCGCCCGCCTCGCGGGCCACGTCGCACAGCACCACGTCCCCGGCGGGGCTGCGGGCGGCGCCCGGAAGGACGACCAGATGCGTGGTGCCGACCGTCCGCTCGATCACGCGGACCACCTCGTCGGTCCGGTCGGCCGGGCAGATCAGGCGCACATGCAGCATGGCGGCAGCGTAACGGTCACAGTTTGCGCAGGCTCAGCCGTTGCACCTTGTGGTCCGGTCCCTTGCGCAGGACCAGGGTGGCCCGGCCGCGGGTCGGGGCCACGTTCTCGATGAGGTTGGGCTTGTTGATGGTCCGCCAGGTGGTGCGGGCGTAGTCCAGCGCCTCCTCCTCCGACACCTGGGTGTACTTGCGGAAGTACGACGAGGGGTTCTGGAAGGCGGTCTGGCGCAGCTTCCTGAAGCGGCTGAGGTACCAGCGCTCGATGTCCTCGGGGCGGGCGTCGACGTACACGCTGAAGTCGAAGTAGTCGGCGAGGCCGACCCGGGTGCGGCCGTCCTTGCCGGGCAGCGCGGGCTGGAGGACGTTGAGGCCCTCGACGATGAGGATGTCGGGGCGGCGCACGACGAGTCTCTCGCCGGGGACGATGTCGTAGATGAGGTGGGAGTAGACGGGGGCGGTCACCTCCTCCTTGCCGGCCTTGATGTCGGCGACGAAGCGGGTCAGCGCCCGGCGGTCGTAGGACTCGGGGAAACCCTTCCGCGACATCAGGCCGCGCGCCTGGAGCTCCTTGGTGGGCAGCAGGAAGCCGTCCGTGGTCACCAGCTCGACGCGCGGGTGCTCGGGCCAGCGCCGCAGCAGGGCTTGCAGGAGGCGGGCCACGGTGGACTTGCCGACGGCGACGGAGCCCGCGACCCCTATGACGAACGGGGTGCCGGACTGGGAGCCCTGTTCGCCGAGGAAGGTGTTGAGCGCGCCGCGCAGGCCGTCCGTGGCGCCGACGTAGAGGTTGAGCAGCCGGGACAGCGGGAGGTAGATGTCCCGCACCTCGTCCAGGTCGATGACGTCACCGAGGCCGCGCAGTTTCTCGACCTCCTCGGCGGTCAGCGGCAGCGGCGTCTTGTCACGCAGCGCGCTCCACTCGGCGCGGGTGAGGTCGACGTAGGGAGTCGCCTCCGGCCTGTGCCGGTGGGCGCTCCGGGGCATCGAGGAGGCCGGAGAGATCACAGTCCATTGTTAACGGAGTTCGCGGGGGGCGTCAGGTGGGGTGGGTCACGTCCGGTGGGGCACGTCCGGCGGCCCCGTTCCCGCCGGCGCCTCGTACACCGGTGGGAATTTCCGATTTCGGGCACGCGAAGCCGGGTTCGGCGCGCGAGCCCGCCGTAGGCTGCCGCCCATGTGCGGAATCGTGGGATACGTGGGGACGCGGCCGGCGCTCGATGTCGTGATGGCCGGGCTGAAGCGGCTGGAGTACCGGGGCTACGACTCGGCGGGCGTCGCCGTGCTCGCGGACGGCCAGCTCGCCACCGCCAAGCGCGCGGGCAAGCTCGTCAACCTGGAGAAGGAGCTGGCCGAACGGCCCCTTCCCATCGGCACGACCGGCATCGGCCACACCCGCTGGGCCACCCACGGCGGCCCCACCGACGCCAACGCCCACCCGCACCTGGACAACGCGGGCCGGGTCGCCGTCGTCCACAACGGCATCATCGAGAACTTCGCCGCGCTCCGGGCCGAGCTGGCCGGGCGCGGGCACGAGCTGACCTCCGAGACCGACACCGAGGTCGTCGCCCATCTGCTCGCCGAGGAGTTCTCCTCCTGCGCCGACCTGGCCGAGGCGATGCGGCTGGTGTGCCGGCGGCTGGAGGGCGCGTTCACGCTGGTGGCCGCGCACGCCGACGAGCCCGGCGTGGTCGTGGGCGCGCGCCGCAACTCGCCGCTCGTGGTCGGCGTGGGGGAGGGCGAGTCCTTCCTCGCCTCCGACGTCGCCGCGTTCATCGCCCACACCCGGGACGCGATCGAGCTGGGCCAGGACCAGGTCGTCGAACTGTGCCGGGACGGCGTGACCGTCACGGACTTCGACGGCGGCCCGGCCGAGGTGCGCGCCTACCACGTCGACTGGGACGCCTCCGCCGCCGAGAAGGGCGGCTACGCCTCCTTCATGCTCAAGGAGATCGCCGAGCAGCCCAGGGCGGTCGCCGACACGCTGCTGGGCCGCATCGACGCGTCGGGCTCCCTGACGCTGGACGAGGTGCGGATCTCCGCCGCCGAGCTGCGCGAGATGGACAAGGTCGTCATCGTCGCCTGCGGCACGGCCTTCCACGCCGGGCTGATCGCGAAGTACGCCATCGAGCACTGGACGCGGATCCCCTGCGAGGTCGAGCTCGCCAGCGAGTTCCGCTACCGGGACCCCATCCTGGACCAGCAGACGCTGGTCATCGCCATCTCCCAGTCCGGCGAGACCATGGACACCCTGATGGCCCTGCGCCACGCCCGCGAGCAGGGCTCCAAGGTGCTGGCGATCTGCAACACCAACGGCTCGACCATCCCGCGCGAGTCGGACGCGGTGCTGTACACCCACGCGGGACCGGAGGTCGCGGTCGCCTCGACCAAGGCGTTCCTGACGCAGCTGGTGGCGTGCTACCTGGTCGCGCTCTACCTGGGCCAGGTGCGGGGCACCAAGTGGGGCGACGAGATCCTGGCCGTCATCCGGGACCTGGCGCGGATCGGCGGCGCGGTGGAGCGGGTCCTGGAGACCATGGAGCCCGTGCGGGAGCTCGCGCGCTCCCTCGCCGGCAAGGACACCGTGCTCTTCCTGGGGCGGCACGTGGGCTATCCGGTGGCGCTGGAAGGCGCGCTCAAGCTCAAGGAGCTCGCCTACATGCACGCCGAGGGCTTCGCGGCGGGCGAGCTGAAGCACGGGCCGATCGCGCTGATCGAGGAGGACCTGCCGGTGGTGGTCGTGGTGCCCTCGCCGCGCGGCCGCTCCGTCCTCCACGACAAGATCGCGTCCAACATCCAGGAGATCCGGGCGCGCGGCGCGCGCACCATCGTCATCGCCGAGGAGGGCGACGAGACGGTCGTCCCCTACGCCGACCACCTGGTGCGCGTCCCCGCCACGCCGACCCTGCTCCAGCCGCTGGTGACGACCGTGCCGCTCCAGGTCTTCGCCTGCGAGCTGGCGACGGCGCGCGGGAACGAGGTGGACCAGCCCCGGAACCTGGCGAAGTCGGTGACGGTGGAGTGAGCGGCCGGCCCACCCCGGAGCCCGGCCCGTGCGGGCCGTGACGGCCGGGCGCCCCGGGACCCGCCCGATGGCGCGGAAGGGGCCGTTCGGGCACCTCGTAAGGTGCTCGCCATGAGCATCATCGGGGTCGGTATCGACGTGGCCGGGATCGAGCGGTTCGAGGAGTCGCTGGAGCGTACGCCCAATCTGGCCCGGCGGCTGTTCCGCGACAGCGAGTTGCTGCTGCCCAGCGGGGAGCGCCGGGGCGTCGCCTCCCTGGCCGCCCGTTTCGCCGCCAAGGAGGCGCTGGCCAAGGCGCTCGGCGCGCCCGCGGGGCTGTACTGGACGGACGTGGAGGTCTACGTCGAGGCCAGCGGGCAGCCCCGGCTGCGGGTGAGCGGCGCGGTGGCGGCCCGGGCGGCCGAACTGGGGGTGCGGTCCTGGCATGTGTCGCTCAGTCACGACGCGGGGGTGGCCTCCGCGGTGGTCGTCGCGGAGGGATAGCCGCCGCCCGCCCGGGGCGGGCCACCCGGGCGCGAAGTGGCGCGGCGGCCCCCGGCTGGGCTAATATCGATCTTGAGCGAGCCGCCCGGCGGGCGGTGACCCGGCCCGCGTTGGTGGTCCAAGGAAAGACGCCCCGCTTCCTGCGGGGAGATGCAGGTGCAAGGCCTGCCCGGCGCTCGATGACGAACCCCGGTCCTGTCACAGGGCCGGGGTTCGCCGTTTCTCCGGGGTCCGCACGCGGGTCCGGCGGAGCCGAGCAGCCCGAGCCCGGGACCCGGTGTGTTTCCCCGCCGGTTGCGGCAGGGGCATCGGCGTACGGGGCACACTCGACGGCATGCGTACTGCGTACAGCGTGGAGACGGTCAGGGCGGCGGAGCGGGAGCTGATGGCCGGGCTTCCCGACGGGACACTGATGCGGCGGGCGGCGGCCGGGCTCGCCGCCGTCTGCGCGGAAGTGCTCGGGCGGGTGTACGGCAGCCGGGTCGTGCTGCTCGTCGGCAGCGGGGACAACGGGGGTGACGCCCTGTACGCCGGGGCGCGGCTCGCCCGGCGGGGCGCGGGGGTGACGGCGGTGCTCCTCGCGCCGCGGCGGGCGCACGCCGCGGGGCTGGCCGCGCTGTGCCGGGCCGGCGGGTCCGTCGCGGACGCCGGCGCGGCGGACCGGGTGATCGAGCGGGCCGACCTCGTCGTGGACGGCATCGTCGGCATCGGCGGGAAGGGCGGGCTGCGGCCGGACGCCGTCCCGCTCGCCGCCGCGGCCGAGCGGGCCCGGGCCGCCGTCGTCGCCGTCGACCTGCCGAGCGGCGTCGACGCGGACACGGGGGAGGTGCACGGAGCCGCCGTACGGGCCGATGTGACGGTGACGTTCGGGACGTACAAGCCGGGGCTGCTGATCGATCCCGCGCGGCAGTACGCCGGGTCCGTACGGCTGGTCGACATCGGGCTGCGGCCCGAACTGCCCGCCGACGCCGACCTGGAGGCGCTCCAGCACGCGGACGCGGCCCGGCTGCTGCCGGTGCCGGCGAGCGAGAGCGACAAGTACCGGCGCGGGGTCGTGGGCATCGCCGCCGGGTCCGCGCGGTATCCGGGAGCGGCCGTCCTCGCCGTGTCCGGCGCGCTGCGGGGCGGGGCCGGGGCTGTGCGGTACGTCGGGCCCGCCGGGAACGCCGTGATCGCCCGCTTCCCCGAGACGCTCGTGTCCGACCAGGGGCCGGGGCGTGCCGGGCGGGTGCAGGCGTGGGTCGTCGGGCCGGGCGCCGGGGACGACGCGGCGGCCGTGGCGGAGGTCCTGGCGGCGGACGTCCCCGTGCTGGTCGACGCGGACGGGCTGCGGCTGGCCGACCGGGACGCCGTACGGGCGCGCCGGGCACCGACCCTGATGACCCCGCACGCCGGGGAGGCCGCCGCGCTGCTCGGCGTCAGCCGGGAGGAGGTCGAGTCGGCGCGGCTGGCCTCGGCCAGGGAGCTGGCGGCCCGCTACCGGGCGACCGTCCTGCTGAAGGGGTCCACGACGGTGGTGGCCGGCCCGGAGCGCGGGCGTCCGGTGCGGGTGAACGCCACGGGGACGTCCTGGCTGGCCACCGCCGGGAGCGGGGACGTGCTCTCCGGCCTGGCGGGCTCGCTGCTCGCCGCGGGGCTCTCGGCGCGGGACGCGGGAAGCGTGGCGGCGTACCTGCACGGGCTGGCCGGACGGCTGGCGGCCGAGGAGGCGCCGGTGGGGGCGCACGACGTGGCGGAGGCGCTTCCCCGGGCGTGGCGGGACGTCGTACGGGAGCGGTGACGAGGGCGGGCCGCGGTGTGGCGGGAGTGGCGGCGCGGAGAGCGGGCCTCGGCCGGAGGGGGTGCCGTGGCAGGCGGGCACGGGGGAGCGGGCCGGGGCCCCGGGCCGGTGCGGTCGGACCGGCCGGTGTGGCGCTCTGAGACACTGGGGCACGATGAGTGAGACAGCAGCCCTGCGGACCGCGACCCTGCGGGCCCGCGCCGAGATCGATCTGGCCGCCCTGCGGGCCAACGTGCGCGTGCTGCGCGAACGGGCGCGCGGCGCGGCCGTCATGGCCGTGGTGAAGGCGGACGCGTACGGCCACGGCGCGCTGCCGTGCGCCCGCGCGGCCGTCGAGGCCGGCGCGACCTGGCTGGGCACGGCGACGCCGCAGGAAGCGCTCGCGCTGCGGGCGGCGGACGGCATCCCCGCCGACGTCCGGATCATGTGCTGGCTGTGGACGCCGGGCGGGCCCTGGCGGCAGGGGATCGAGGCCGGCCTCGACATGTCCGTCAGCGCCCTGTGGGCCCTGGCGGAGGTCACCGAGGCCGCCCGGCGCGCGGGGCGCCCCGCGCGGGTGCAGCTCAAGGCCGACACCGGACTCGGGCGGGGCGGCTGCCAGCCCGGCGAGGACTGGGCCGTACTCGTCCGGGAAGCCCTGCGGGCCGAACGCGCGGGGCTGCTGCGGGTCACCGGCCTGTGGTCCCACTTCGCCTGCGCCGACGAGCCGGGGCACCCCTCCATCGCCGCCCAGCTCACCCGCTTCCGGGAGATGGTGGCGTACGCCGAGGAGCAGGGCGTCCGCCCCGAGGTGCGCCACATCGCCAACTCGCCGGCCACGCTCACCCTGCCCGAGGCCCGCTTCGACCTCGTACGGACGGGCATCGCCATGTACGGCATCTCGCCCAGCCCCGAGATCGGCACCCCGGACGACTTCGGACTGCGCCCGGTGATGACGCTGACCGCCTCGCTCGCCCTGGTCAAGCAGGTGCCCGGCGGCCACGGCGTCAGCTACGGGCACCGCTACACCACGCCCGGCCGGACCACCCTCGGCCTGGTCCCGCTGGGGTACGCCGACGGCGTCCCGCGGCACGCCTCCTCCACCGGGCCCGTGCTGGTCGACGGCAAGTGGCGTACGGTCGCCGGCCGGATCGCGATGGACCAGTTCGTCGTGGATCTCGGCGGGGACGAGCCCGAACCGGGGGCGGAGGCCGTCCTGTTCGGGCCCGGCGACCGCGGTGAGCCCACCGCCGAGGACTGGGCCCAGGCCGCGGGCACCATCGCGTACGAGATCGTCACCCGGATCGGACCGCGCGTCCCCCGCGTCCACCTGAACGACGCGCCCGCCGGCGACGTCCCGGTGGACGAGCGGCGAGCCGGGTAACCGACAAGGACGGCACGGCACTTCGGCACCACCCACGCACAAGACCCCACCCCGGCTTACGAGCCGAACACCAGTCCGGCGAGGAGGAGCGGTACGTGAGCGAGAGCAGCGGGGAGGCCGTCGCGGACGTCGCCGCGGCGGCCGTCGCCTCCGCCGCGGAAGCGGCCGCCGGAGGCTGGCGCCGGGCCACCGGCATCGCCGGCGTCGCGCTGGGCGTCGTCGCGGCGGGCGCGGCGGCCGGCGTCGCCCTGGAGCGGCTCACCGTCGGCCGGGGCATACGCCGCAGGGCGCGGCTCGTCCTGGACGCGGCCGGACCGTACGGCGCGCTGCGCGGCACGCCCGGCACGGCGTACGCCGAGGACGGCACCGAGCTGTACTACGAGGTCGACGACGCGGAGCCCGAGGGCGGCCCGGCGGCGCGCCGCCGGCGCCTCTTCGGCCGCAAGGCGCCCGCCCCGGTCACCGTCGTCTTCTGCCACGGCTACTGCCTCAACCAGGACTCCTGGCACTTCCAGCGGGCGGCGCTGCGGGGCCTGGTGCGCACCGTGCACTGGGACCAGCGCAGCCACGGCCGGTCCGGGCGGGGCGTGGCGCAGGTCCGCGACGGCGCGCCGGTCACCATCGACGAGCTGGGCGGCGACCTGAAGGCCGTCCTGGACGCGGCCGTGCCCGAGGGGCCGATCGTGCTGGTGGGGCACTCCATGGGTGGCATGACGGTGATGGCGCTGGCCGACCGGTTCCCCGAGCTGATCCGTGAGCGGGTCGTCGCCGCGGCCCTGGTCGGCACCTCCTCCGGGCGGCTCGGCGAGGTCAACTTCGGGCTGCCGGTCGCCGGGGTCAACGCGGTGCGGCGGGTGCTGCCCGGGGTGCTGAAGGCGCTCGGGCAGCGGGCCGAGCTGGTGGAGAAGGGGCGCCGGGCGACCGCGGACCTGTTCGCCGGGATCATCAAGCGGTACTCGTTCGCGTCCCGGGACGTCGATCCGGCCGTCGCCCGGTTCGCCGAGCGGATGATCGAGTCCACGCCGATCGACGTCGTCGCCGAGTACTACCCGGCCTTCGACGACCACGACAAGACCGACGCGCTCGCCCGCTTCGCGGGTCTGCCGGTGCTCGTGCTGGCCGGGATCCAGGACATGGTCACGCCCAGCGAGCACAGCGAGGCGATCGCCGGCCTGCTGCCGGGCGCCGAACTGGTGCTGGTGCCGGACGCCGGGCACCTGGTGATGCTGGAGCATCCGGAGGTGGTCACCGACCGCCTCGCCGACCTGCTGGCACGCGCGGGCGCGGTGCCCGCAGGGGCTACGGTTGAGGGCTATGGAAGCACCAGCAGCACCGCAGGGCCCGGCTGAGCCCCTGCCCGCCGTCGAGATCACCGTCACCTCCCCCGACCAGATGCGGGAACTGGGCCGCACGCTCGCCAAGCTGCTGCGCGCGGGCGACCTCGTGATGCTCACCGGGGAGCTGGGCGCGGGCAAGACCACGCTGACCCGCGGGCTGGGCGAGGGGCTCGGCGTGCGCGGCGCCGTCACCTCCCCCACCTTCGTCATCGCCCGTGTGCACCCCTCCCTCGGTGACGGGCCGCCGCTCGTCCACGTCGACGCCTACCGCCTGTCCGGCGGCCTGGACGAGATGGAGGACCTCGACCTCGACGTCTCGCTGCCCGAGTCCGTGATCGTGGTGGAGTGGGGCGAGGGCAAGGTCGAGGAGCTGACCGACGACCGGCTGCAGATCTTGATCCACCGCGCCGTGGGCGACACCACCGACGAGGTGCGGCACGTGACGCTGACGGGCATCGGGGAGCGGTGGGCCGCGGCCGACCTGAGCGTGCTCGCCGTCTGAGCGGGAGGTCGCCGGCCGCCCCGCGGCGGGGAACCCTCTGTCCGGGGCCCGGGGCCCGGGGCCCGAGGCCCGGCTGTCCGGGGCCCGGGGCCCGAGGCCCGGCGCCTGAGGCTCGACGCCGTTTCGTGTGTCTCGGGAACGTCCGGGATGCCTCGTTGGCGGGTTCTCGTCCCGGAATATTCCGACAGGCCGTCGGCAAGGTGTTGCGTTCGGCGTCCGGCGCGTGGTCACATGGTATCCAGTCCGTAGTTAGGTCTACCTAACTACGTCCGCCCCCGGCCCCCCAGGAGGCGTCCATGTCGGCTTCAGGAACCCACGCGCAACCGCGGCCGCAGTCAGAGCCACGGCAGCCGAAGGCGCCCGGGGTGTCCGGGGTGTCCGGGGTGGTGTCCATGGGCGATCTGCTGGCGGCCTGCGCCGCCGCGACCGCCGTCTCCACCCCGCCGCGCCCGCCGGACCTTCCGGCGGCCGCGTCCCGGCGGGCCGGAGAACACCGCGAGGCCGCCTGAGGCCCACGGGGCCCTGAGGCCACGGGGCCCTGACCACGGGGCAGGGGCCGCGGAGCGTCAGAGCCCTCCGCCGCCCGGCCGCCCGGCCTCGCTCAGCGGATGACGACGATGCGCTGCCCGATCGTCGCGAAGTGCCACATCGCGTGGCCGTCGGCGCGGGACTGGCGGATGCCGCCCGTGCGCACGTTCGGGTTGGGCGTGGGCATCGAGCCGTCCACGGCCGCGCTGAAGCCGATGACCACCCCGTCCACACCGGCGAAGCGCACCACGTGCTCCACCGGGATGCCGTCGGAGCCGGTGATCGCCTTCGAGCGGGAGGTGACCGCGTAGGTGCCCGGCGCCGGGTCCACCGAGCTGGGGACGACCTTGAACGTGCGCTGGACCCGGTTGTCCGCGCCGACCAGCCACACCCGGTCGTCGTCCAGCGAGTACACGACCCGCTCGCCCTGCCCGGACCCGCCCGGCAGCGCGGTGGGGTTCCGCTGGTCGCGGGGCGCCTTGGCGGGCCCCGGGGCGGGGCTGGCGGCGGAGCGCGGCTTGCCCAGGCCGGCCGGGACCGTGGCCGACGCCTGGTAGGCGAGGACGCCCACCGTCACGAGGGCCGCCGCGGTGAGCCCGGCGACGATCCCGGCGCTGCTGCTTGCCACTGGCGACCACCTCGTCGTCGTACGTCGTGCTTGCTGGCGACGGTAGCAGGACGTGACCGTCCGACCGGGGCGGCCGTGCGCCCGGCGCGGGAGCCGTAGGCTGTTTGCGTGCTCTTGCTCGCTCTGGATACCGCCACTCCCGCCGTGACCGTCGCGCTGCACGACGGTACGGATGTCATCGCCTCGTCGAGCCAGGTGGACGCGCGCCGCCACGGTGAGCTGCTGCTTCCGGCCGTGGACCGGGTGCTCGCCGAGGCCGGCCTGAAGCTCGACGCCGTCACCGGCATCGTCGCCGGCATCGGGCCCGGCCCCTACACCGGCCTGCGCGTCGGCCTGATGACCGCGGAGACCTTCTCCCTCGCGCTCGGCGTGCCCGTGCACGGTCTGTGCACGCTGGACGGCCTGGCGTACGCCGCCGACCTGCCGGGCCCCTTCGTCGTGGCGACCGACGCCCGCCGCAAGGAGGTCTACTGGGCCCGCTACGCCGACTCCCGCACCCGTCTGACCGACCCGGCCGTCGACCGCCCCGCCGACATCGCCGAGCAGATCCGCGACCTGCCCGCGGTCGGCGCGGGCGCGCTGCTCTACCCGGACACCTTCCCCCGGGCGCACGAGCCCGAGCACGTCTCGGCCGCCGCCCTGGCCAGGCTGGCCGCCGAGAAGCTCGCGGCCGGCGAGGAGCTGCCCGCGCCCCGGCCGCTGTACCTGCGCCGGCCCGACGCCCAGGTCCCCAAGAACTACAAGGTGGTCACGCCGAAGTGACCGGGCAAGTGACCGGGTCGGCGCCCGCCGTGCTGCGCGAGATGCGCTGGTGGGACATCGAACCCGTGCTGGAGCTGGAACGGGAGCTGTTCCCTGACGACGCCTGGTCGCGCGGGATGTTCTGGTCCGAGCTGGCCCACGCGCGCGGGCCGGCGGCCACCCACCGCTACCTCGTGGCGGAGCTGGACGGCCGGATCGCCGGATACGCGGGCCTGGCCGCCGCCGGGGGCGTCGGCGACGTCCAGACCATCGCGGTCGCCCGCGACCAGTGGGGCACCGGCCTCGGCCGCCGGCTGCTGACCGAGCTGCTGCGCGCCGCGACCGCCTTCGAGTGCGCCGAGGTGCTCCTCGAATGCCGCGTCGACAACGTCCGCGCCCAGAAGCTCTACGAGCGCTTCGGCTTCGAGCCCATCGGCCTCAGACGCGGCTACTACCAGCCGGGGAACGTGGACGCCCTGGTGATGCGCCTGACCGACCCCGCAACCTCCCTCAACGGCGTACAAGGAACCGAGATCAATGGCTGACTCACGCGACGAGCCGCTCGTCCTGGGTATCGAGACCTCCTGCGACGAGACCGGCGTCGGCATCGTCCGCGGCACCACCCTGCTGGCCGACGCCGTCGCCTCCAGCGTCGACGAGCACGCCCGCTTCGGCGGTGTCGTGCCGGAGGTGGCGAGCCGCGCCCACCTGGAGGCGATGGTCCCCACCATCGACCGCGCGCTGAAGGAGGCGGGGGTGAGCGCCAGGGACCTGGACGGCATCGCCGTCACCGCCGGTCCCGGACTCGCCGGCGCCCTGCTGGTCGGCGTCTCGGCGGCGAAGGCGTACGCCTACGCGCTCGGCAAGCCGCTGTACGGCGTCAACCACCTCGCCTCGCACATCTGCGTCGACCAGCTGGAGCACGGCGCGCTGCCCGAGCCGACGATGGCGCTGCTGGTCTCCGGCGGCCACTCCTCGCTGCTGCTGTCGACGGACATCACCTCCGACGTCCGCCCGATGGGAGCCACCATCGACGACGCGGCCGGCGAGGCGTTCGACAAGATCGCCCGCGTGCTGAACCTCGGCTTCCCCGGCGGCCCGGTCATCGACCGGTACGCGCGCGAGGGCGACCCGCAGGCGATCGCGTTCCCGCGCGGGCTGACCGGGCCGCGCGACCCGGCGTACGACTTCTCCTTCTCCGGCCTGAAGACGGCCGTGGCCCGCTGGATCGAGGCCAAGCGGGCGGCGGGGGAGGAGGTGCCGGTGCGGGACGTGGCGGCCTCCTTCCAGGAGGCGGTCGTCGACGTGCTCACCCGCAAGGCGGTGCGCGCCTGCAAGGACGAGGGCGTCGACCACCTGATGATCGGCGGCGGGGTCGCCGCCAACTCCCGGCTGCGGGCGCTGGCCCAGGAGCGGTGCGAGGCGGCCGGGATCCGGCTGCGCGTGCCCCGGCCCAAGCTGTGCACGGACAACGGCGCGATGGTCGCGGCGCTCGGCGCGGAGATGGTCGCCCGGGGCCGGGCCGCCTCCGACTGGGACCTGTCGGCGGACTCGTCGCTGCCCGTGACGGACCCGCACGTCCCGGGCCACGCGCACGGCCACGACCATGTGCACGAGGTGAGCAAGGAGAACCTGTACTCATGACGGTGGCCCTGATGTGGGAGGCGCGGGCCGTGGCCGGGCGGGGAGAGGAACTGCTGGCCTGGGCCCGGGCGCAGCGGCTGCCGCGCGCTCCGCTGCGCCGGGAGACCTTCCGCGCCCCGCGGGACCGGGTCCTGGTCATCACCTGGTGGGACGCTCCGTACGACGCCGGCCTGCCCGAACTCCCCGAGCCGGACGCGGAGCTGGTCACCCGGGCGGTGCACCGCTGGCGGTTCGAGGCGGTGGACGCGGACTGACCGGCGGGCGGGGCCGGGCCCTCGGTGCGGCCGTACCCCCGGCCCGGGGGCGCGGCCGTACCCGTTTCCGGTGGGCCGCCCGGTGCGCCCCGCCCGCTGTGCGGGCCGTCGGAACGGGCCGGGCGGGCGGATTGGACAGCCACGCCGTGGCGAATGTTGCGGCCGGTTGACCGAATGTTCCGGGCGGCCGGAGTGCCCCGATGGGTTCTGATGGCTTCATTCGCGAGGGCCACGGAGGATACGATCGCCGCCATGACATCCCCGCAGCCCGCTGAAACCCGGACGCAAGGGCGATCCACGCAGTCCGCGACACTCGCCGAGATCGCCCGTGCGGCCGGTGTGTCGGCACCGACTGTTTCGAAAGTTCTCAACGGACGCGCCGACGTCGCCCCGGCCACCCGGAGCCGGGTGGAGGAGCTGCTGCGCGCCCACGGCTACCGCCGCCGACGGGCCGAGGCGACCCGCTCGCCCCTCATCGACCTGGTCTTCCACGAACTGGAGAGCGCCTGGGCGATGGAGGTCATCCGGGGCGTGGAGAACGTGGCGCGGGACGCGGGACTGAGCGTCGTCCTCTCCGAGAGCGCGGGGCGGCTGACCCCCGGGCGGAGCTGGGCCGACCAGGTCGCCGCCCGCCGCCCGCACGGCGTGGTGCTGGTGCTGTCCGGCCTCGACGAGTCCCAGCGCGCCCTGCTGACCAGCCGTTCCATCCCGTTCGTGGTGATGGACCCGGCCGGTGACCCGGGCGCCGACGTGCCGTCCATCGGCGCCACCAACTGGCAGGGCGGACTGGCGGCCACCCGCCATCTGATCGAACTCGGGCACCGCAGGATCGGCGCGATCAGCGGGCCGTCGCGGATGATGTGCAGCCGCGCCCGCGTCGACGGCTACCGGGCCGCCCTGGAGACGGCCGGACTCCCGGTGGACCCCCAGCTGATCACCGCCGGCGACTTCCACCACGAGGCCGGCTACCGGCAGGGCCTCACCCTGCTGCGCCGCCCCGACCGGCCCACCGCCGTCTTCGCCGGCAACGACCTCCAGGCGCTCGGGCTCTACGAGGCCGCGCGCGAGCTGGGACTGCGCATCCCGGAGGACCTCAGCGTGGTGGGCTTCGACGATCTGCCGGTGGCGCGCTGGGTGGGCCCGCCGCTGACGACCGTACGGCAGCCGCTGACCGAGATGGCCGAGGCCGCCGCCCGCCTCGTCCTCGACCTCGGCCGCGACGACGGCTCCGCGGCGGCGACCCGGGTGGAACTGGCCACCAGCCTGGTGGTGCGCAGCAGCACGGCTCCGCCCGCGACGGCCCGGGCGGAGAACCCGGCGGAGGCGGACGGCTGAAAAGTCTGAGAAATTCCGAAGAAAGTCCGCCCCGGACGTCCGCCTGTCATAAATCGGACGTACGTTCCTCCCTGTAGGGGTTGCACGGGGACACGCGGGGACACGCGGGCGGTGCGCGCGGCGCGCCGGGAACGGGGGCGGGCCCATGGGCGGGCGGTCGAGGCTCGTACGGATCGCCGGTCTCGCCCTGGCGGGCGCGCTGCTGCTGGGCGCCGCCGCGGCGGGATGGGCGTACCGGCAGCTGAACGGCAACATCACCAGCGTCGACATCGACCAGGCCCTCGGCGACGACCGCCCGGCCCGGCCCGTGACGACGCCGTCCGCGGCGGCCCCGCCGCCCACCGGGCCCCTGAACATCCTCGTGCTCGGCTCGGACTCGCGCGGCGGCGAGGAGAACCGGGAGCTGGGCGGCGGTGACAGCGAGGGCGCCCGCTCCGACACCGCGATGATCGTCCACCTCGACGCGGGCCGTACCGGCGCGACCGTCGTGAGCATCCCGCGCGACACGCTCGTCACGCGCCCCTCCTGCCCGCTGCCGTCCGGCGGCGCGACGCCCGAGGCGCGGAACGCGATGTTCAACAGCGCGTACGCCGTGGGCGGTCCGGTGTGCGCGGTCAAGACGGCCGAGGCGCTCACCGACGTCCGCATGGACCACTACATCGAGATCGACTTCTCCGGCTTCACCCGGCTCGTGGACGCGCTCGGCGGGGTCACCGTCACGATCGACGAGGACATCGACGACGACAAGAGCCATCTGCGCCTCCCGGCGGGCACCCACCGCCTGAACGGCACCCAGGCCCTGGGCCTGGCCCGCACCCGGTACGGCCTGGCCCAGGGCAGCGACCTGGCCCGCATAGAACTCCAGCACAAGCTGGTCAAGGCGCTGCTGGAACGAATCTCCTCGGCCGGTCTGCTCACCGACCCGGCCCGGCTGTACCGGATCGCCGACGCGGTCACCGGCAGCCTCACCACCGACACCGGCCTGGACTCCCTCGGCGAACTGGCCGGCCTCGGCCAGAGTCTGCGGGGCCTGTCGCCGTCCGGCGTGCGGACGGTGACGATGCCGGTGGTACCGGCTCCCTGGGACGCCAACCGGGTGGTGGCGAGGGAGCCGGAGGCGGAGCGTCTCTGGGCGTCCCTGCGCTGACCGCGCCCGCCCTGCGGACCCGGCTCCGCGGGACGGCCCTGAACCAGACCCGCCGCCGCACCCGCCCTGCGGGACTGCGACCCTCCTGCCGAGCGTGCGCGGCGCCCTGCCGCACCGCCTGGGCCGTAGGGACGAGGCCCGCGCGGAGTGCGCCCGGGCCGCCCCGCTGACCGGCGACGAACGGGAGCGGCGGATGCTGACGCGGCGCGCCGGGCAGTGCGGCGCCGGGCGGCCGCGGGGGATGGCGCCCGGCGGGCGGGGGCTTTCAGGGCGTGCCGGACGGGGCCGGGCGCACCGGATGGCCGACGAGCATCGCCGGGGCCCCCGCCACCCGGGTCAGGAACACCGTCGCCGCGTTCGGTCCCTGCGGCCTGACCTTCCGCCGCAGCTCCTCCGGCTCGACCGCCGACCCCCGCTTCTTCACGGTCAGCGTCCCGACCCCCCGCTCCCGCAGCAGCGCCTTCAGCCTCTTGACGTTGAAGGGGAGGTGGTCGGTGATCTCGTACGCGGTGGCGTACGGCGTGGGCAGCAGGTCGTCGGCCGTGACGTAGGCGATGGTCGCGTCGAGCAGCCCGCCGCCGACCCGCTCGGCGACCTCGGCGACCAGATGGGCGCGGATGACCGCTCCGTCGGGCTCGTACAGGTACCGCCCGACGGGCCGCACCGCCGGGTCGGGCAGGCGCCGGGACAGCAGGGTGCGCGGCCCCGGCAGCAGCGTGGCCCGCACGGCTCCGGGCTCGGTGCCGAACCAGAGCACCGCCTCCTTCACGTCCCCGCCGTCGGAGACCCACTCGGCCTCGGCGCCGGCGGGCACGGCCTCGTGGGGGATGCCGGGCGCGACCTTCAGCGCGGCGGCGCGGGATGCCCCGCGGGCGGCCTCCACGGCCCAGGACAGGGGCGGCGAGTAGCTCTCCGGGTCGAAGACGCGGCCCCGTCCGCCGCGCCGCGCCGGGTCGACGAAGACGGCGTCGTACCCGGCCGTGTCCACCTCCGTGACGTCCGCCTCGCGGACCTCGATGAGCCCGGCGAGGCCGAGCGCGTCGGCGTTGGCGCGCGCCACCGCCGCCGTCAGCGGGTCCCGGTCCACGGCCAGCACCCGGATCCCGGCCCGGGCCAGCGCGATCGCGTCACCGCCGATCCCGCAGCACAGGTCGGCCACCGAGGTCACCCCCAGCGCCCTCATCCGCTCCGCCCGGTACGCCGCCACCGTCGCCCGGGTCGACTGCTCGACCCCGTTCGGGGTGAAGAACATCCGCCCGGCGTCCACGGCCCCGAACTTCGCCACCGCCCGCTGCCGCAGCCGCGCCTGCCCGAGCGCCGCCGACACCAGCGCGGCGGGGTGGTCGCGCCGCAGCCGGGTGGCGACCGCCAGCTCCCGGGCGGGATCGGTGCCGCGCACCTCGTCGAGGAGGGCGCGGCCCTCGGGGGTGAGCAGGGGCAGGAGGGCGTCGAGGTCGTTCACCGGCTCATTGTCGGCCAGTCGGTGGATGGTCCGCCGCGGGCCGAGGTGTCGGGCCGGGTTCCGGGGCGGCGGCTGCGAGGATCCGGCACCATGCGAGCAGTCGGACAAAATGACAAAACCGGGGTGATCTCGAAGGTGTCGCCGGGGACGCGGATCCGCGGCGGCCTCGCCGTGCTCGCCGTCGCCTCCCTGGCCGCGGGCTGCGCGCACGACGCCTCCGGGGTGCGGCCCGCCGCCGGCCAGCAGCCGCTCCAGGCGCCCCCGGCCCGCGCGCTCGACGCCTACGCCGCCAAGCTGGGCGCGGCGCACGCCGCCCGGGCCGCCGCCGCCCGGCGCTGGGGCCTGAAGCGGGTGCCGCTGACCGCCCCGCCGCCGCCCGCGCGCAAACCGGTGATCACCACGCGCCCCGGCTTCGAGGTCGACGGCCACGAGGAGCAGGGTCTGCCGCCGGTCTTCACCACCGTCCCCACCGAGGACCGGATCGTCTTCCTCACCATCGACGACGGCGCCGAGAAGGACCCGGCGTTCCTGCGGATGATGAGCGAGCTGAAGGTGCCGTACACCGCCTTCCTCAGCGACTACCTGGTCAAGGAGGACTACGGCTACTTCAAGCGGATGCAGGACCGGGGCGTCACCCTCAACAACCACACACTGCACCACCCGTACCTGCCCGCCCTGTCCTACGGCCGCCAGGAGGAGGAGATCTGCGGCATGCAGCGGGTGATCGGCGAGCGGTACGGCAAGCGCCCCACCGTCTTCCGCCCGCCGTACGGCAACTACGACGGGAACACCCTGCGCGCCGCCAAGAACTGCGGCATCGAGCACGTGCCCCTGTGGAGCGAGGAGGTCTTCGCCGACCACTGGGAGTACCGCGAGTGGGACCGCTCGCTGCACCCCGGCGACATCGTCCTCAGCCACTTCCGCGGCCGGGACGACTGGAACGGCACGATGCGCGACATGGTCCGCCGGTTCCTGGACAAGGTCACCGCCGACGGATACGCGGTGGCCCGGCTGGAGGACTACCTGTGAGGCGGCGGCGGACCCGGCCGGCCGGGGCCGCCCTGACCGCCGCCCTGACCGCCGCCCTGATCGCCGGCTGCGCCGCCGGCGGCTCCGCCCCGCTCGCCCAGCGGCCGGGCGGCAAGGGGACGCGCGAGAGCGGCCAGGGGCACCCGCTGCCGGCCGTCGTCGACCACGTCCGCACCCGGGACCCGGTCGTCTTCCTCACCTACGACGACGGCGCCGAACGCGACCCGCGGTTCCTCGCACTGGTCCGCGCCCGGCGGCTGCCGGTCACCATGTTCCTCACCGACAGCGTCGCCGGGCCCGGCTACGGGCACTTCGCGCGGCTGCGCGCGGTCGGCGCGAGCCTGCAGAACCACACCCTGGACCATCCGTCCCTGCGCGGCCTGCCCTACGCCGGACAGCGCGCCGAGATCTGCGGCCAGCAGCACAAGCTGAAGGCCCGCTTCGGCGTCCGCCCGCGGCTGCTTCGCCCGCCCTACGGCACGTACGACGCCACGACCCTGCGCGCCGCCGCCGACTGCGGCCTCGCGGCGGTCGTCCTGTGGCGGGCGGCGGCCGACGGCGAGGGCCGTCTGACGTACACCCGCGGCGCCCGCCGGCTCCACCCCGGCGACATCGTCGCCGTGGACCCGGACCGCCCGACGGGCCGCCCGCTGAGCGAGCGCACCGAGCGGGTGCTGCGGGAGATCGAGCGGCGGGGGCTGCGGGTGGGGCGGCTGGAGGACTACCTCTGACCCGTCGCGCGGCCGGGCGAGCGCCCCCGCTCGCACCCGACGCGCCGTCCGCAATTGGCACTCCGCTTGACCGAGTGCTAACGACGGTCATAGTCTCGGCTCTGGCACTCCCCCCTGGAGAGTGCCAACTACGCGACGGGCAGGTCCGGCACCCGCGACGACGGATCGACCTGGTCGCCACCTCAGACAGTTAACCCCGTGAGATCTCCGAAGGGGGAGGTCGGATCGTGACGACCGCCAGCTCCAAGGTTGCCATCAAGCCGCTCGAGGACCGCATCGTGGTCCAGCCGCTGGACGCCGAGCAGACCACGGCCTCGGGCCTGGTCATTCCGGACACCGCCAAGGAGAAGCCCCAGGAGGGCGTCGTCCTGGCCGTGGGCCCGGGCCGCATCGAGGACGGCAAGCGCGTCGAGCTTGACGTCAAGGTCGGTGACGTCGTGCTCTACAGCAAGTACGGCGGCACCGAGGTGAAGTACAACAACGAGGAGTACCTCGTTCTCTCGGCCCGCGACGTGCTCGCGATCGTCGAGAAGTAAGTCGACCTCACCTCGACTTCTGCTCAACAGCTGCGCCCTGGCCCCCGCGACCGATAACGAAGCCGGGCGCCGGGGCGCAGTCGCTTTTCATCCCAGATTTCCGAGAGGGCTCCCGCTGCCATGGCGAAGATCCTGAAGTTCGACGAGGACGCCCGTCGCGCCCTCGAGCGCGGCGTCAACAAGCTTGCCGACACGGTGAAGGTGACGATCGGCCCCAAGGGCCGCAACGTCGTCATCGACAAGAAGTTCGGCGCCCCCACCATCACCAACGACGGTGTCACGATCGCCCGCGAGGTCGAGATCGAGGACCCGTACGAGAACCTCGGCGCCCAGCTGGTGAAGGAGGTGGCGACCAAGACCAACGACATCGCTGGTGACGGCACCACCACCGCCACCGTCCTGGCCCAGGCGCTGGTCCGCGAGGGCCTGAAGAACGTCGCCGCCGGTGCCTCCCCGGCCGCCCTGAAGAAGGGCATCGACGCGGCCGTCGCCGCCGTCTCCGAGGACCTCCTCGCCACGGCCCGCCCGATCGACGAGAAGTCCGACATCGCCGCCGTCGCCGCGCTGTCCGCCCAGGACCAGCAGGTCGGCGAGCTCATCGCCGAGGCGATGGACAAGGTCGGCAAGGACGGTGTCATCACCGTCGAGGAGTCCAACACCTTCGGCCTGGAGCTGGACTTCACCGAGGGCATGGCCTTCGACAAGGGCTACCTGTCGCCGTACTTCGTGACGGACCAGGAGCGCATGGAGGCCGTCCTGGAGGACCCGTACATCCTCATCAACCAGGGCAAGATCTCCGCCATCGCGGACCTGCTGCCGCTGCTGGAGAAGGTCATCCAGGCCAACTCCTCCAAGCCGCTGCTGATCATCGCCGAGGACGTCGAGGGCGAGGCCCTGTCCACCCTCGTCGTGAACAAGATCCGCGGCACCTTCAACGCCGTCGCCGTCAAGGCCCCGGGCTTCGGCGACCGCCGCAAGGCGATGCTCCAGGACATGGCGGTCCTCACCGGCGCGACCGTCATCTCCGAGGAGGTCGGCCTCAAGCTCGACCAGGTCGGCCTGGACGTGCTCGGCTCCGCCCGCCGCGTCACCGTCACCAAGGACGACACCACGATCGTCGACGGTGCCGGCAAGTCCGAGGACGTGCAGGGCCGGGTCGCGCAGATCAAGGCCGAGATCGAGACCACCGACTCCGACTGGGACCGCGAGAAGCTCCAGGAGCGCCTCGCCAAGCTGGCCGGCGGCGTGTGCGTGATCAAGGTCGGCGCCGCCACCGAGGTGGAGCTGAAGGAGCGCAAGCACCGTCTGGAGGACGCCATCTCCGCGACCCGCGCCGCGGTCGAGGAGGGCATCGTCTCCGGTGGTGGCTCCGCCCTGGTCCACGCCTCCAAGGTCCTCGAGGGCAACCTCGACAAGACCGGCGACGAGGCCACCGGTGTCTCCGTCGTCGCGCGCGCCGTCGTCGAGCCGCTGCGCTGGATCGCGGAGAACGCCGGCCTGGAGGGCTACGTCATCGTCTCCAAGGTCAAGGAGCTGGAGAAGGGCAACGGCTACAACGCCGCCTCCGGCGAGTACGGCGACCTGATCAAGGCCGGCGTCATCGACCCGGTGAAGGTCACCCGCTCCGCCCTGGAGAACGCCGCCTCCATCGCCTCCCTGCTGCTGACGACTGAGACCCTGGTCGTCGAGAAGAAGGAAGAGGAAGAGGCCGCCGCGGGCCACGGCCACGGCCACGGCCACGCCCACTGAGCCACCGGCATCCGAGAAAGCCCCCGCCCCGCGCGACCCGCCGGGCCGGGGGCTTTCCCGCGTCCGCGCGCTGACCGGCGAGATCCCCGCCTCCGCCCCGCCGGGACGGCGGTTCACGGCGTTCTCGCCCTGCCGGGGCGGAAGTCCCCCGTCTCCGCCCCGTCACGAAGCTAGCGCGGCCCGTACTTCCGCCCCGTCTTCGACGTGATCCCGCCGAGCAGCCCGCGCGGCGCCAGCTTCGCCGCACCCATCAGCGCCTTGTAGCGCGGGTCCGGGATGGACACGGTCTTGCCCCGGGCGAGGTCCGCGAGCGCCGCCGCGACCAGCTTGTCCGCGTCCAGCCACAGCCAGCCGGGGATGTTGTCCGTGCCCATCCCGGCCCGCTGGTGGAACTCGGTGCGCACGAAGCCGGGGCACAGCGCCATCAGCCGTACGCCGCTGCCCGCCAGATCGCGCGCCGCGCCCTGGGTGAACTGCACGACCCACGCCTTGGACGCTCCGTAGGTGCCGCGCGGCACGAAGGCGGCGACGGAGGCGACGTTGACGACGCCGCCGCGTCCGCGCTCCCGCATCGCCTCCGTCGCCGCCGAGGTCAGCCGCAGCACCGCCTCGATGTGCACCTTCAGCATGCGCAGCTCGTCGGCCATGGGGACGTCGAGATAGCGGCCCTTGTTGCCGAAACCGGCGTTGTTGACCAGCAGGTCGACCGGGTTGCGGCGGTCGCGCAGCCGGGCGGCCACCGCCTCGATGCCGTCGTCGGTCGCCAGGTCGGCCGTCAGGACCTCCGCCTCGATGCCGTGCCGGTCGTGCAGCTCGGTCGCCTGCACCCGCAGCCGGCCGGTGTCGCGGGCCACCAGCACCAGGTCGTGCCCGTCGGCGGCCAGCCGCCGGGCGAACGCGGCGCCGATGCCTGCCGTCGATCCCGTAATCAATGCCGTTGTCATGACGCAAGATTAGTGACCCGGACCGTGCTCGTCCGTTTGGTCACAGGCCCTCCCGATCGATGAAGCGCGGGTGAAGGCACTCCCGGTGAGCGGCCGTCAGGCGCCGTACCGCTCCACGTACGCGCGGGCCGCCTCCCTCGCCTCCGGGTGCAGCGCGGTGCCCGCCGCGAGCAGCCGCGGCAGCAGCTCCCGCTCGGTGGTCAGCGCCCGGAACTGCAAGGCCACCGTGACCTCGTGGTCCGGCCGGTGCACGATCTCCACCGCGTCGCCCGCCCGGATCTCGCCGGGCTCCACCACCCGCAGATACGCGCCGGGCGCCCCCTTCCGCGTGAAGCGCCGCACCCACTGCTTCTCCCCCAGATGCTCCTGGAAGGTGCGGCAGGGAATCCGTCCGCAGGTGACCTCCAGCACCACCTCGGGCCCCACGCGCCAGCGCTCGCCGATCCGCGCCCCGGACACGTCCAGGCCGGCGGTGGTGAGGTTCTCGCCGAACGAGCCGTTCGGCAGCGGCCGGCCCAGCTCGCGCTCCCAGTCGTCCAGGTCCTCGCGGGCCATCGCGTACACCGCCTGGTCGTCGCCGCCATGGTGGCGGGTGTCGCACACCGCGTCCCCCGCCAGCCCGCTCCCGCCGGCCCCCTTCGGGCCCGGCGCCGCCACCCGCACCGGCCCGTCGGCCGGCCGCTTGTCGATCCCCGTCAGGCCCTCCGGCTGATCGGTGTACGGCACGGTCTTCGCGCGGCCGAGATTCACAGACAGAAGCTTCATGGCGGCACGGTAGGGGACCGCGAGCCAAAGCGTCGACGCAATATTCGCGGTCGTACCAAAGGACCCCTTATCCTCTGCTGTGTGATCGAAGCCCGTCACCTCCGCGTGCTCCGCGCCGTGGCCGCCACCGGTTCCTTCTCGGCCGCCGGGCGCGAGCTGGGCTGCACCCAGCCCGCCGTCAGCCAGCAGATGAAGGCCCTGGAGACGTCCGTGGGCACCCCCCTGCTGGTCCGCAGCGGACGCGAGATGCGGCTGACCCAGGCCGGCGAGGCGCTCGTCCGGCACGCCGCCGGGATCCTCGCCGGGCTGACGGCGGCCGAGGAGGAGGTCGCCGCCATCGCCGGACTGCGCGCGGGCCGGGTCCGGCTGGTCTCCTTCCCGAGCGGCAGTTCCGCCCTCGTCCCCACCGCCCTGGCCGCCCTGCGCGCCGCCCATCCCGGCACCCGCGTCTCCCTGGAGGAGGCCGAGCCGCCCAAGTCCGTCGAGCTGCTGCGCGAGGGTGACTGCGATGTGGCGCTCGCCTTCCGCTACGAGGGCGCGGCGGGCGCCGAGGAGTGGGACGACCTCGTCGTACGGCCCCTGCTGGCCGACCGGCTCGTGGCGCTCGTACCGGAGCGGCACCGCCTCGCGCGCGCGGAGTCCGTCGCCATCGGGGAGCTCGCCCGGGAGCCGTGGATCGCGGGCTGTCCCCGCTGCCGGGGGCAGCTCGTGGAGGTGTGCGAGGGGGCGGGCTTCACCCCGCGCATCGACTTCGCCACCGACGACTACCCGGCCGTCGTCGGCCTGGTCGGGGCCGGACTGGGCGTGGCCGTCCTGCCGCAGCTCGCCGTCGAGTCGGTACGGCCGCGCGGCGCGCGCACGGTGGCGCTGGAACCGGCGGTCGAGCGGCAGATCGTCGCGCTCACCCTGCCCGACCTGGCCCAGGTCCCGGCGGTGGCGGCGACGCTGGAGGAGCTCGCGCGGGCGGCGGCGCGGTAACCCCCGGCAGAAGTCAGGGCACGCGTGCGCGTGCCCGGGGGATTGAAGAAACGTTCTTTCAACTGTTCGGGGAAGCGTTCCCGCCGGTGGCCGACGCCGACACCAGCCGGTGGCGCGCTCGCCCCATGAGCTCTTCGCGCTCGTCCTCGGTCAGCCCGCCCCACACGCCGTACGGCTCTCTGACCGCCAGCGCGTGCGCCGCGCACTCGGCGCGGACCGGGCACCTCATGCAGACCTCCTTGGCCGAGTTCTCGCGAGCACTCCGAGCCGCACCGCGCTCGCCCTCCGGATGGAAGAAGAGCGAGCTGTCCACCCCGCGGCAAGCAGCCAGGAGCTGCCAGTCCCACAGGTCCGCGTTCGGTCCGGGAAGGCGGGAGAAATCTGCCATTGCGTGACCCCTTGTAGCCGATCTGGGCGGATACGGTGTCCACGACCGTACAAGTACGATCTAAGGAGATGAAAATATGACTCATTGCGAATCTAGCCGCAGACACTGGCAAAGCGGAAGAAAAGGGTCTAAATGGGGCATAGGTTGTGATGAAAGCTTGTGGGTCTGCCGCTCATGTCTCCACCGTGTCCGTCCCCTCACATAGAGTGCCGAAGATGACGCACGGCCCCGTAACTCTTTCGAGTGACCGTCGTTGAGAGTGCGGAGGCGGTTGAAGGAAAGGCGCTCGGGCGGGCGTCCGAGACGGTCGACCGCATAGGTGACATTTCGTACCAGCCTGGAGGCTCAAGGTGACGCGCATCAGCTGCGGAGGACGGCCATGACATCCGTCCTCGTCTGCGACGACTCCCCGCTTGCCCGAGAGGCGCTCCGCCGCGCGGTGGCCACCGTGCCCGGCGTCGAGCGCGTGACGACGGCGGCCAACGGCGAGGAAGTCCTCCGCCGCTGGGGCGCCGACCGCTCGGATCTGATCCTGATGGACGTGCGCATGCCCGGACTGGGCGGCGTCGAGACCGTCCGGCGGCTGCTGTCCGCCGACCCCGGCGCGCGCATCATCATGCTCACCGTCGCCGAGGACCTCGACGGCGTGGCCCTCGCCGTCGCCGCCGGCGCCCGCGGTTACCTGCACAAGGACGCCTCGCGCGCCGAGCTGCGCGCCACGGTCACGCAGGCCCTCGCCGACCCGACCTGGCGGCTCGCCCCGCGCCGGCTGCGCTCCGCCGAGATGGGCGCCGCGCCCACGCTCACCGCGCGGGAGATCCAGGTGCTCGAGGGCATGAGCCACGGCCGCTCCAACGCCGAGATCGGCCGGGAGCTGTTCCTCTCCGAGGACACCGTCAAGACGCACGCCCGCCGGCTGTTCAAGAAGCTCGGCGCCTCGGACCGGGCACACGCCGTGGCGCTCGGCTTCCGGTGGGGCCTGGTCCGCTAGGCCCTGTCGTCCCACTCCCGTCCGCCCCGCGACGCCAGGCACGCTCCCCCAGGCTCTCGCCGCCGGGGGCCTTCCCCCTCGCCGCACCGGGCCCTGGCCCGCGTATGCCCCGTACGAGGGCCAGGGCCCTGCCGCGCCGAGCGCGCGCGTCCGGCGCGGCAGGGCCGCCCTTGGAGCGGCGACGGGAGTCCGACGACAGGGCCGGGCGCCTCCGTGCGGCCGGAGACGGCATCCGGATCCCCGCCCGCCCCGCGGTGGACGGGGGCGGCCGGAGGGCTCGCCGGACGCCCGCTGCTCGTTTCGGCGCCGATGCCGCATCCTTGAGGTGTGGAGTTCCTCGGGGACGAGTCGGTCGAGCGGAAGGGGAGGGCGCAGGGGATGAGTTCCGGCGCACCTGCTCATAACGCTTCGGTGCACAACAACGGGCGCGGTGCCGCGGACCGGACGGCCGCAGGGCACCATGGACCGATGCGCGACGACGATGCGGTTCCCGCGGAAGGGAGCATCGGCGCGCTCGTCCACCGCGCCGTGGACGGAGACGAGCAGGCCACGCACGACCTGCTCGCCCATGTCCACCCCCTCGCACTGCGCTACTGCCGCACCCGGCTGTCGCGCCTTCCCGGCGACGCCCGCCACTTCGTCGAGGACCTCGCCCAGGAGGTCTGCGTCGCGGTGCTGCTCGCGCTGCCCCGGTACAGGGACACCGGGCGCCCCTTCGAGGCGTTCGTCTTCGCCATCGCCGCCCACAAGGTCGCCGACCTCCAGCGCGCGGCGATGCGGCACCCCGGCTCCACGGCCGTCCCGTCCGACGAGATGCCCGAGCGGCCGGACGACTCCCTGGGCCCCGAGGAGCGGGCGCTGCTCAGCAGCGACGCCGAATGGGCCAAGAAACTCCTGGCCAACCTGCCCGAGAGCCAGCGGGAGCTGCTGCTGCTGCGCATCGCGGTGGGCCTCACGGCCGAGGAGACGGGCCGGATGTTGGGAATGTCACCCGGCGCGGTCCGGGTGGCCCAGCACCGGGCGCTCAGCCGGCTGCGGGCCCTCGCCGAGCAGTAGCCCCGGGGCCCGCCCTTCCGATGAGCGGATGCGGCGGCCGGTCCCGTACGAACATACGAGACCGATGTGTGTCCATGATCGTGGAATGAGACACGTCCACTTCCCGTTAGCATGGACATCCGCACCGATCAAGGCCATTTGGGGAAGGTGTCATGACTGCCAACGTCGACGGAGTGCCCGGAAAATTCGCGACACTCGGGCTGACCTACGACGACGTGCTGCTGCTGCCGGGCCCGTCGGACATGGCACCCGACGAGATCGACACCGCCTCGTACGTCTCCAAGAACGTGCGGGTGAACATCCCGCTGCTGTCCGCGGCCATGGACAAGGTCACCGAGTCGCGCATGGCGATCGCGATGGCCCGCCAGGGCGGCGTGGGCGTGCTCCACCGCAACCTGTCCATCGAGGACCAGGCCAACCAGGTCGACCTGGTCAAGCGCTCCGAGTCCGGCATGGTGGCGAACCCGATCACCATCCACCCGGACGCCACCCTCGCCGAGGCCGACGAGCTGTGCGCCCGGTTCCGCATCAGCGGCGTCCCGGTCACCGACCCGGCCGGCAAGCTGCTCGGCATCGTCACCAACCGTGACATGGCCTTCGAGACCGACCGCTCCCGCCGGGTGCGCGAGGTCATGACGCCGATGCCGCTGGTCACCGGCAAGGTCGGCATCTCCGGCGTCGAGGCCGTGGAGCTGCTGCGCCGCCACAAGATCGAGAAGCTGCCGCTGGTCGACGACGACGGCGTCCTCAAGGGCCTGATCACGGTCAAGGACTTCGTGAAGGCGGAGAAGTACCCGAACGCCGCCAAGGACGCCGAGGGCCGCCTGCTGGTCGGCGCCGCGGTCGGTGTCGCCGGGGACGCCTTCGAGCGCGCCCAGGCCCTGATCGAGAAGGGCGTCGACTTCATCGTCGTCGACACCGCCCACGGCCACTCCCGCCTGGTCGGCGACATGGTCGCCAAGATCAAGTCGAACTCCTCCGGCGTCGACGTCATCGGCGGCAACATCGCCACCCGCGACGGCGCCCAGGCCCTGGTCGACGCGGGCGCCGACGGCATCAAGGTCGGCGTCGGCCCCGGCTCCATCTGCACCACCCGCGTCGTCGCCGGCGTCGGCGTCCCGCAGGTCACCGCGATCTACGAGGCCGCGCTGGCCGCCAAGGAGGCGGGCGTCCCGGTCATCGGCGACGGCGGCCTCCAGTACTCCGGCGACATCGCCAAGGCCCTGGTCGCCGGCGCCGACACGGTGATGCTGGGCTCGCTGCTCGCGGGCTGCGAGGAGTCGCCGGGCGAGCTGATGTTCATCAACGGCAAGCAGTTCAAGTCGTACCGCGGCATGGGCTCGCTGGGCGCCATGCAGACCCGCGGCGACCGCAAGTCGTTCTCCAAGGACCGCTACTTCCAGGAGGGCGTCGCCTCCGACGAGCAGCTCGTCCCCGAGGGCATCGAGGGCCAGGTGCCCTACCGCGGCCCGCTCTCCTCGGTCGTCCACCAGCTGGTCGGCGGCCTGCGCCAGTCGATGTTCTACGTCGGCGGCCGGACCATCCCCCAGCTCCAGGACCGGGGCCGGTTCGTCCGGATCACCTCGGCGGGCCTGAAGGAGAGCCACCCGCACGACATCCAGATGACCGTCGAGGCGCCGAACTACAGCGCCAAGCGGTGAGCCACGCGCGCCGGGCGCGCGTGGGGTGACGGCCGAGGGCGGCCCCGGGACGATCCGGGGCCGCCTTCGTCGTACCGGTCGGGGATACTGGAAGGCGCTGAGACGCATCAGGGAAAGGCCACACATCGTGACTGAGATCGAGATCGGGCGCGGCAAGCGCGGCCGCCGGGCGTACGCCTTCGACGACATCGCCGTCGTCCCCAGCCGCCGTACGCGGGACCCGAAGGAGGTCTCGATCGCCTGGCAGATCGACGCCTACCGCTTCGAGCTGCCGTTCCTGGCCGCCCCCATGGACTCGGTCGTCTCCCCGGCCACCGCGATCCGCATCGGCGAGCTCGGCGGCCTCGGCGTGCTCAACCTGGAAGGGCTGTGGACGCGGTACGAGGACCCGCAGCCGCTGCTCGACGAGATCGCGGAGCTGGACGCGGAGACCGCGACGCGGCGCCTCCAGGAGATCTACGCCGCCCCGATCCGGGAAGAGCTGATCGGGCAGCGCATCAAGGAGGTGCGCGACTCGGGCGTGATCACCGCCGCCGCGCTCTCCCCGCAGCGCACGGCCCAGTTCTCCAAGGCGGTCGTGGACGCGGGCGTCGACATCTTCGTCATCCGCGGGACGACGGTCTCGGCCGAGCACGTCTCGTCCGCGCACGAGCCGCTGAACCTGAAGCAGTTCATCTACGAGCTCGACGTCCCGGTGATCGTCGGCGGCTGCGCCACCTACACAGCCGCCCTGCACCTGATGCGCACCGGCGCGGCGGGCGTGCTGGTCGGCTTCGGCGGCGGCGCCGCCCACACCACGCGCAACGTCCTGGGCATCCAGGTCCCGATGGCCACCGCGGTCGCCGACGTGGCCGCGGCCCGCCGGGACTACATGGACGAGTCCGGCGGCCGGTACGTGCACGTGATCGCGGACGGCGGCGTCGGCTGGTCCGGCGACCTGCCCAAGGCGATCGCCTGCGGCGCCGACGCGGTGATGATGGGCTCCCCGCTCGCCCGCGCGACCGACGCGCCGGGCAAGGGCCACCACTGGGGCATGGAGGCCGTCAACGAGGAACTGCCGCGCGGCAAGAAGGTCGGCCTCGGCACGGTCGGCACGATCGAGGAGATCCTCACCGGCCCCTCCCACACCCCCGACGGCTCCATGAACTTCTTCGGCGCCCTGCGCCGCGCCATGGCCACCACCGGCTACAGCGAGCTCAAGGAGTTCCAGCGGGTCGAGGTCACGGTCGCGGACTCGCAGCACCGGCGGTAGCCGCCCCGCGGCAGGACGGGGCCGGTCACCCGAGCAGGGTGACCGGCCCCGTCGCGTTCCGCCCGTCCCGCGAGGCGGGACACGCCACGCCGCCGGTTCCGGCGGCGTCGCACCGGCGCGCGCCTCTCACAACCGGTGCGCCGCCCCCGTGGGCGTGGCTCCCCGGGTGTCCAGCAGCAGTTGGGCCTTGACCGACAGGCCCTGGAGGTCGTAGGTGCGGTGCTGCTGGAGGAGGATCGTCAGGTCGGCCTCGGCGGCGGCCTCGTAGAGGGAGTCGACCCGGGGGACGGGGCGGTCCAGGACCGTCCAGGACGGGATGTGCGGGTCGTGGTAGCTCACGGAGGCGCCCAGTTCCATCAGGCGGACGGCGATCTCCTGGGCGGGGGCCGCCTGCTGGTCGGCGAGGTCCGCCTTGTAGGTGACGCCGAGGAGCAGGACGCGGGCGCCGCGCGCGGACTTGCCGTGCTCGTTGAGGAGGGCGGCGGCGCGCTGGACGACGTACCGGGGCATCTGGTTGTTGACCTGCTGGGCCAGTTCGACCATGCGCAGGACGCGGCTGGCGCGGCCGCTCAGGTCCTGGGGGACCGAGTGGCCGCCGACGCCGGGCCCCGGGCGGAAGGCGTGGAAGCCGAACGGCTTGGTCTCCGCGCAGCGGATGACGTCCCACAGGTCGACGCCCAGGTCGTGGCAGAGAACCGCCATCTCGTTCACGAGTGCGATGTTGACATGGCGGAAGTTGGTCTCCAGTAGCTGGACCGTCTCCGCCTCGCGGGGACCGCGGGCGCGGACCACCTTGTCGGTGAGGCGGCTGTAGAAGGCGGCGGCCGACTCGGTGCAGGCGGGGGTGAGGCCGCCGATGACCTGGGGAGTGTTGGCGGGAGTGAAGTCGCGGTTGCCGGGATCGACCCGGCTGGGCGAGTAGGCGAGGTGGAAGTCGCGGCCGGCGCGCAGCCCCGAGCCCTTCTCCAGGACCGGGCGGAGGAAGTCCTCCGTGGTGCCCGGCTGCACCGGTGACTCCAGGATCACGGTGGTGTGCGGCCGCAGATGGCCGGCGAGGGTGCGGGCCGCCGCCTCGACCTGGCCGAGGTCGAGGCCGCCGTCCGCGCCCGGCGGCGTCGGCGCGCAGATGACCGCGGTGCGCACCCGGCCGAGTTCGGCCGGGGACGCGGTCGTCCGGAAGCCCCCCGAGAGCATCCGGCGCAGTTCGGCGGGGGTGAGCGGGTCGGCCTCGGGACCGGTCCGGTAGCCCAGGGTCGGGATGCCGGCGGCGCAGGCGGCCTGGGCCAGGGGCACGCCGTACGGGCCGAGTCCGATGACGGCGAGATCTGCGGGCATGGCGTGGGCCGTCCTTCCCAATAACCGAAGCGGGACAGGTGCGCAAGCCCGGTGGACAGGACGGGCGAGCGCACTGTCAGACTAGGAGTAAATATGACCGATTTGTGGGATTGGTCGGCCGAGTCTCGGTGGGAGTTTCCTTGAACGCCGTCCACAGGCCCGGCTCGCGTGGTGGCTGAAGTCGGGCATCCCGGTCAGAATTCGGTCAGGGGGGTACCGGGAACCGGGCTACGCCCGACGGGTGCGGCCGACGCGACTGACAGCGGGAGGCAGCGGTGAGGACAGCGACACTGGGGCCGGCGCAGCGCGCCGAGTCGCTCGCGGCGATGGCCGAGCGGGAACTGGACGTGCTCGTCGTCGGCGCGGGGGTGGTCGGCGCGGGCACCGCCCTCGACGCCGCCACCCGGGGCCTGGCCACCGGCCTGGTCGAGGCGCGGGACTGGGCGTCGGGCACCTCCAGCAGGTCCAGCAAGCTCATCCACGGCGGCCTGCGCTATCTGGAGATGCTCGACTTCGCCCTCGTCCGGGAGGCGCTCAAGGAGCGCGGCCTGCTGCTGGAACGGCTCGCCCCGCACCTGGTCAAGCCGGTGCCGTTCCTGTATCCGCTGCGGCACAAGGGATGGGAGCGGCTGTACGCCGGTTCGGGCGTCGCGCTCTACGACGCGATGTCGATGGCCCGCGGACACGGCCGCGGGCTGCCCGTCCACCGCCATCTGACCCGGCGTCACGCCCTGCGGGTCGCGCCCTGCTTGAAGAAGGACGCGCTGGTCGGCGCGCTCCAGTACTACGACGCCCAGATGGACGACGCCCGGTTCGTGGCGACCCTGGTGCGCACGGCGGCGGCGTACGGAGCCCTGGCCGCCAACCGCGCCCGCGTCACCGGGTTCCTGCGCGAGGGCGAGCGGGTCGTCGGCGCCCGGGTCCAGGACGTGGAGGCGGGCGGCGAGTACGAGATCCGCGCCAAGCAGGTCGTCAACGCCACCGGTGTGTGGACCGACGACACCCAGGCGATGGTGGGGGAGCGCGGCCAGTTCCACGTCCGCGCCTCCAAGGGCATCCATCTGGTCGTCCCCAAGGACCGCATCCACTCCACGACCGGGCTGATCCTGCGCACCGAGAAGTCGGTGCTCTTCGTCATCCCCTGGGGCCGGCACTGGATCGTCGGCACCACCGACACCGACTGGGACCTGGACAAGGCGCACCCGGCCGCGTCCAGCGCGGACATCGACTATCTGCTCGAACACGTGAACGCGGTGCTCGCCGTGCCGCTCACCCGCGACGACGTCGAGGGCGTGTACGCGGGCCTGCGCCCGCTGCTGGCCGGCGAGTCGGACGCCACCAGCAAGCTGTCGCGCGAGCACACCGTGGCCCACCCCGTGCCGGGGCTGGTCGTCATCGCGGGCGGCAAGTACACGACGTACCGGGTGATGGCCAAGGACGCCGTGGACGAGGCGGTGCACGCGCTCGACCTGCGGGTCGCCGACTGTGTCACCGAGGACGTCCCGCTGCTCGGCGCCGAGGGCTACCGGGCGATGTGGAACGCCCGCGCGCGCATCGCCGCCCGCGCCGGACTCCACGTCGTACGCGTGGAGCACCTGCTGAACCGGTACGGCTCGATGGCCGAGGAGGTACTGGCCCTCATCGCCGAGGACCCCTCCCTGGGCGCGCCGCTCCACTGCGCCGACGACTACCTGCGCGCCGAGATCGTCTACGCCGCCTCGCACGAGGGCGCCCGCCATCTGGACGACGTGCTCACCCGCCGCACCCGCATCTCCATCGAGACCTTCGACCGGGGCACCCGCAGCGCCCGCGAGGCCGCCGGGCTGATGGCGCCGGTGCTGGGCTGGGACGAGGGCCAGATCGAACGGGAGGTCGAACACTACGAGAAGCGGGTGGAGGCCGAGCGGGAGTCGCAGCGCCAGCCGGACGACCTGACCGCGGACGCGGCACGGCTCGGGGCGCCGGACATCGTGCCGCTGTAGGCCCGGCCGGCACGGGAGATGACGCCGGTTCAGCGCCCGTCCGCGGGCCCCCGCCGGGCGCGTCCGCCCGCCCGCGCCCCGGCCCGGCGCGGCCGGACCACCGCGCCGCCACCGCCGGCGGCCCGGCGGAAGGCGTCGTTCCCCGGTGTGCGCGGCGACCGGGGCCAAACGCGCCGTCAGGGGAGACCCTGGGCGTCGAGCACTTGTCGGGTGAGAGACAATGAAGGCTCTGTCAGGGCGGGTTGCATGAGGGGACGCATGTCGGAGGCGGAGCGGGCGGGGACACCCCGTCAGGACAAGAGCGCACGTCTCCTCGCCGGGCGGTACCGGCTGGGAGACGTGCTCGGCCGCGGCGGCATGGGCACGGTGTGGCGGGCCGAGGACGAGACCCTGGGGCGCACGGTCGCCGTCAAGGAGCTGCGGTTCCCGTCGAACATCGACGAGGAGGAGAAGCGCCGCCTGATCACGCGCACGCTGCGCGAGGCCAAGGCGATCGCGCGGATCCGCAACAACAGCGCCGTGACGGTCTTCGACGTGGTCCAGGAGGACGACCGGCCCTGGATCGTCATGGAACTGGTCGAGGGCAAGTCCCTCGCCGAGGTCATCCGCGAGGACGGCGTGCTGGAGCCGAGGCGGGCGGCCGAGGTCGGCCTCGCCGTCCTCGACGTGCTGCGCTCCGCGCACCGCGAGGGCATCCTGCACCGCGATGTGAAGCCCTCGAACGTGCTCATCGCCGAGGACGGCCGGGTCGTGCTCACCGACTTCGGCATCGCCCAGGTCGAGGGCGACCCGTCCATCACCTCCACCGGCATGCTCGTCGGCGCGCCCTCCTACATCTCCCCCGAGCGGGCGCGCGGGCACAAGCCGGGCCCGGCGGCCGACCTGTGGTCGCTCGGCGGCCTGCTGTACGCGGCGGTGGAGGGGGTGCCGCCGTACGACAAGGGATCCGCGATCGCGACGCTCACCGCGGTGATGACCGAGCCGCTGGAGGAGCCGAAGAACGCCGGTCCGCTGCGTGACGTCATCTACGGTCTGCTCAGCAAGGACCCCGCCCAGCGCCTGGACGACGCCGGGGCCCGCGCCCTGCTGAACGCGGTCATCCACGGGTCCGGCCCGCGCGGGGCCCAGCCGGAGCCGGTGGACGCCACGAAGGTCGTACCGCTGCCGGTGCAGCCGGGCCGGGACGCGGGCGGGACCGGCGCGGGCACCGGGGCCAAGCGGGGCGAGGAGCCCGGGGAGCGGCTGCGCGGGGCCCTGCGGTCCGTGCGCAAGGCCGCCGTCGCGGCCGGCCCGGCGGCCTCCGGGACCGCCGGCTCCCGACCGGCCGGGTCCGCCGCCGCGCCGTCGGCGGCCGGCGCCCGCAGCGGCCCCGCCACGGCGCCGGTGGCCGGGGCGGCGAACGGCGCGGCCGGCCGCGGCGGTTCGGGATGGCCGGTGATGTCCCCGCCGGACCTGCCGCCCCGGCCCGTGCCCAAGGCGTCGCTGACCGACGTGGTGCCGCGGCGGACGCTGGTGATCATCGCGGTCGCCGTGGTGCTCGCGGTCATCGCCGCCGTCCTGGCCTTGACGCTCGGCGGCGACGACGAAGGCACGCGGGGCGCCGGGAACGGCGACGGCGGCACGGCCGTCGCGAGCGCCACCGCGAGCGGCGACACCGGCCGGGACGGCAGCGGCGCCCACACGGACGGCGCGGCCGGGGAGTCGGCCACGTCGGCGTCGGAGCCGGCGGGCGGCGCGCCGGGCGCCGGGACGGCGACGGGCACCTCCGCCGGCCCGGACGACGAGCGGGACGACGGGAAGGACTCCGCGGACGACGGCGCCGCCGCCACCCACCGGGGCAGGCAGGGCTACACCATCGGACTGCCCGAGGGCTGGTCGTACCGGTCCAGCGACGCCGCCGGGGACCGGTTCACCGGGCCCCGCGGGCAGAAGCTGCTCATCGGCTGGACCTCCACGCCGAAGGACGACCCGGTGGCCGACTGGAAGAACCAGGAGCGCTCCATGGTGCGCTCCCAGTACCAGCGGATCCGCATCGAGAAGGTCGACTACCGCGACTGGAACACCGCCGACTGGGAGTTCACCTACGTCCAGGGCGGGACCACGTACCGGTCGGTCGACCGGGGCTTCGTCGTCAACGACCACCAGGGCTACGGGCTCATGTACACGGCGAAGGCCGCCGACTGGGACAGCGACCTGCGCAAGGACACCTGGCGCACGCTGACGCGCACCTTCCGGCCGAAGGCGTGAGCCGGGGACTTCCCGGTTCACCGGCCTGATATCCGGCATCCTCTCTTTGCGGCTTGCCCGTGGCACGTATCGTGAGGGGCGGTGGACCGTGCGCAGCGGGAACGGGCCGCGGGGCGAACGGAATTGACCGACCGGGCTGCCGGGGGAGGCAACGTGGACGACTACGCGGGCCGGGTGCTCGCCGACCGCTACCGCCTGCCGCTGCCGCCCTCCGACGCGTACGAACTCAGCGAGACCCGCGCCTTCGACACCTACAGCGGGCAGGAAGTCCTCATCCGGCAGGTGCCGCTGCCCGAGGTCGTCGAGGCGGAGGTGCTCGACGCGGAGGGCCTGCCCGACGGATTCACCGCCCGGAACGGGGCCACGCGCCCCGGCGGGCGGCCGCCCCTGGGACGGGGCGGCACCCGCAGGCCCGCCGATCCGCTGGTGCGGCACGCCATCGAGGCCGCCCAGGCCGCGGCCCGCGTCCCCGACCATCCCCGGCTCGACCAGGTCTTCGACGTGTTCGCCGAGGACGGCTCCCTGTGGGTCGTCAGCGAGCTCGTCGCCGCCCGGCCGCTGGCCGCCCTCCTCGCCGAACAGGAGCTGTCGCCGTACCGGGCCGCCGAGGTCGCCTCCGACGTCCTCATGGCGCTGCGGGTCCTGCACGGCCACGGCTGGGTGCACCGCAACATCACCGCCCGTACGGTGCTCGTCTGCGACGACGGACGGGTGATGCTGAGCGGCCTCGCGGTCGGCGCGGCCGAGGAGGCCCTGTGCGGGTACGACCCCGTTCCCGGGCCGGAGGGCGAGCCGGTCGGCGGGGACACCACGGGCGGCCACGGCGGCTTGGGGGCGCCCGCCGGTCCGGCCGGGCCGGAAGAGCCCGCCGACCCGGAGGCCGCCCGCCGGGCCGCCATCCGGGCACGGTCCGCCGAAGGGGATCCGGGCCTCGGAGCGGAGGGGCACCCCGGGCTGCCCGCCGGGCTGCCCCCCGGCCGCGCGGCCAGCCCCGGGCTGGTCCCCGGACCCGGACAGCCGCCCGACACCTCCGACACCAGCGGCGACATCCGCGCGGCGCGCGCCGGGGCGATCGCCGCGTACCGCGAGGGAGCGCGGGCCGCGGCCCGCGTCCAGGAGGCGCGCAACGGCCGGGCCGCCCTGCCCGGCGCCCGCCCGGCGCCCGAGACGCGTCCCGCACCGTACGCCGGTGACGCGGGCCGCCCCGTCCCCGGCGCCCGCCCCGCCCCCGGGAGCGGCGCCGAGACCGTGCCCGCGCCGGGCCGGATCGCCGACCCCTACGGCGTCGGCACGGGCTCCTGGCACGGCGCCACGCCCCGTACCCCGGGAGGCGGACAGACCCCGCCCGGCACGCCCGTGCCGCCCTCCGGCCGCTGGGACGAACCGGCCGCCCCCGCCCGCCGCGGCCCCACCACCGCGCTCGCCGCCGAGCGGGCCCGGCAGACGCGGATGGCGGTGGTCGGCCCGGTGACCGAGCGCTGGGCCCCCGAGCAGGCCGGTCCCGTGCACGAGAACTGGCGGCTGGCGCCGCCCATCGGCCCCGCCACCGACCTGTGGGCGCTGGGCGCCCTGCTCTTCCGGGCCGTACAGGGGCACGCGCCCTACCCGGAGGAGTCGACCGCGGAGCTGGTGCAGATGGTGTGCGCGGAGCCGCCCGCGTTCGCCGAGGAGTGCGGGCCGCTCAGGCCGGTCGTGGAGTCGCTGCTGCGTCAGGACCCCACCGAGCGCATCGACTTCGAGGAGCTGAGCGGCTGGCTGCGCTCGCTGGTGCGCTCCGCGCCCGAACCGGACGCCGGACTGCACGTCGTCGCCGCCCCGCCCGCCGACACCGCCCGGCTGCCCATCGTCCGCCGCCGGGGCGAACTGGTGCGCAGGCGGCGCGCCGGGCTGCCCGCGCACCACGGGCGCCACAAGCGGGCCCGGGAGGAGACCCGCTCCCCCCGCAGCCTGGGCCGCCTCCTGCTGCTGCTGGTCCTGCTGGGCACGGCCGCGGCGATCACCTACGCGATGCTGTTCCTGCCGAAGGCCGGTACGGGCGGCACCGGCCCGGCGGACCGTACCGGCGCCGACGGCGGGGCGAGCCAGGCACCGCCGCCGGCCACCGGCACCGGCAGCGACCCCCGGCCCGACCAGAACACCTCCGCGGGCGGGGGAACGCCCACCGAGTCCGACGCCTCCACCGAGCCCCAGACCACCGACCCGAAGACCGCCGACGGCTTCACCCTGCGCAAGGACCCCGAGGGGTTCCGCGTCGCCGTCGCGGACGGCTGGAACCGCGCCCCCGCCAACGGCAGCGGGCAGGTCGTCTACTCCCGCGGCGGCTTCGAGCTGCTCGTCGTGCCGGGCCGGGACAGCGCGCGGGACTACGGCACCGATCCGATGGCCTACCAGCGGGACAGCGAGCGCGAGTTGCAGCCCTACCGCGACTCCAGCTGGGCCACCTCCACCGGCCTGAAGAGCATCGAGGTGGGCGGACGCACCATGGCCGAGGGGCAGTTCACCTGGACCGACCCCCGGGGCCGCGACCTGTACGTCCGCAACCTCGCCCTGCTGATCGACGGCCGGTACCACGTGGTGCAGGTGCGCGGCCCGGAGTCCGAGCGGGACGAGGTCACCCGGCTGTTCGAGCAGGCGTCGGCGACGTACACGCCCACGGGCTGACCCGCGCTGACGGCGGCTCAGAGGTCCCAGGAGTCACCGGGGTTCACCGCCGCCGCGGAAAGCGACAACCGTCACAGTGCGGTACCGGGGACACCCCAGCGGTTCCCCGGACGGAGGCCGGTCCTTACGCTGACCCTGTCAAGACCATTGCGGGGCAACGTGAATCAGATGCAGGGCCGGCTTCTGGCGGGCCGCTACCGGCTCGGCGACTCCATCGGCAGCGGCGGCATGGGCCGCGTGTGGCGCGCCCATGACGAGGTGCTGCACCGGACCGTGGCGATCAAGGAGCTGACCGCCGCTCTCTACGTGTCGGACGGCGACCGGCCGGTGCTGCTGGCACGCACCCGGGCCGAGGCGCGCGCCGCCGCGCGGATCAACCACTCCGCCGTCGTCACCGTGCACGACGTGCTCGAACACGACGGCCGGCCGTGGATCGTGATGGAGCTGGTCGAGGGCCGCTCGCTCGCCGACGCGGTCAAGGCGGAGGGCCGCGTCGAGCCGCGGGAGGCGGCCCGGGTCGGCCTGTGGGTGCTGCGCGCCCTGCGCGCCGCGCACACCGCCGGTGTGCTGCACCGCGACGTCAAACCCGGCAACGTCCTCCTCGGCCACGACGGACGCGTCCTGCTCACCGACTTCGGCATCGCGCAGATCGAGGGCGACAGCACGATCACCCGCACCGGAGAGGTCGTCGGCTCGGTCGACTACCTGGCGCCCGAGCGGATCCGCGGCCACGATCCCGGGCCCGCCTCCGACCTGTGGGCGCTGGGTGCGACGCTGTACACGGCGGTGGAGGGCACCTCGCCGTTCCGCCGCACCTCGCCGCTGTCCACCATGCAGGCGGTGGTCCAGGAGGAGATCGGCGCGCCGCGCCACGCCGGTCCGCTCGAACCCGTCATCAGCGCCCTGCTGCGCAAGGATCCGGACCAGCGGCCGGACAGCGCGGCGGCGGAGCAGATGCTGGCGGAGGCGGCGGAGGGACGGCGGCCGAGCGCCGCGCAGGCGTATGTGGCGACGGCGCGGTACCGGGCGGGCGGCGGGCAGCCGCACGCACGCGATGGCCGGGCGGCCGAGGCGGGCCACGGGGGCGGGCACGACGGTGCGGCCGGGCACCCGGGGCCGGGGACGGCGGCCGGGACCACCGCGACGCCGTACGCGACGGTGATCGGGCCCACGGCGGTGCCCGCGCACCCGGCGGCCACCGCTCCCCTCCGGCCCCGGCGGCGCCGCCGTACCCTCGTCGCGCTGGCCCTCCTGGCCGCACTCGCCGGGGGCGGCACGGCCGTGCTGCTGCACCAGTGGGACGCGGACCGGCACCCGGGCGACGGCGTGTCCGCCGCCGCGGACACCACCGTCGGGGACGGTGCCCCGGAGCCGGGAGGAGCCGTTCCGGCCGACTGGGTCCGCCGGGACGACCCGGCGGGTTTCAGCCTCTACCTCCCCGAGGGCTGGAAGCGCGAGGAGTTCATGAGCGAGGACGGTCTGACGCAGATCGACTACACCCCGGACGGCGGTGAGCACTTCCTGCGCGTCGCCGTCGACACCTCGCCCGACTTCAACGACCCCTACGCCCACCAGCTCGATTTGGAGCAGCAGCTCCAGCGGCTGGCCGACTACCGCCGCGTCACCCTGGAGAAGGGCCTCTACCGCGATCGCAGCAGTTCCCGGTGGGAGTACACCTGGACCGCCCTGGCCAAGGACACCGCCTTCCCCGGCCCGCGCCGCGCCGTCGAGGAGACGTACATGTCCCGGGACGGTGTCGAGTACGCCCTGTACATGTCCGCGCCCGCCGAGGACTGGGCGGCCGCCCGCCGGCAGTTCCGGGCCGTGTTGCAGGGGTGGCAGGAGAGGACCGGCTGACCACCGGCGGCCGCCGCTCCGCCCGGCGGCCGTCGTTTGTCGGCCACCCGCGCTGCGGCGTCCCGGAGCCGCCGCCTCCGGTGGGGCATCATGGCCGCATGGTGACCGAGGGGGAGACCGGACGTGTCATCGCGGGCCGCTACCGGCTTCAGGACCGGCTCGGCCGCGGCGGCATGGGCGTCGTATGGCGGGCCACCGACCAGTTGCTCGGGCGGCAGGTGGCCGTCAAGGAACTCCCCTCCGACGACAGCCTCTCCGCGGCCCAGGCCCGGCGCCGGCGCGACCGCACCCTGCGGGAGGCCCGCGCGGTCGCCCAGCTGCACCACCCGAACGTCATCGTCGTGCACGACGTCGTCGAGCACGACGAACGGCCCTACATCGTCATGGAGCTGGTCGGCGGGGGCTCGCTCGCCGACCGTGTCGCCGGGCACGGGCCGGTCGACGCGCGGGAGGCGGCCCGCATCGGCGTCGCCCTGCTCGGCGCCCTGCGCACCGCGCACGCGGCGGGCGTGCTCCACCGCGACGTGAAGCCCTCCAACGTGCTGATCGCCGAGGACGGCAGGGTCGTGCTCACCGACTTCGGCGTCGCCCACGTCGCGGGCACCAGCACGCTCACCGAGAGCGGCACGCTCGTCGGCTCCCCCGAGTACACCGCGCCCGAGCGGATGTCCGGCACCCGGACCGGCCCCGAGTCCGACCTGTGGTCGCTGGGCGCGCTGCTGTGCGCGGTCCTCAGCGGCGCGTCGCCGTTCCACCGCGACTCGCTGGGCGGCATCCTGCACGCCGTCGTCTCCGAGGAGATCCGGCCACCGGCGCAGGCCGGCCCCCTCCTCCCCGTCATCCGGGGCCTGCTCGAACGCGACCCGGACCGGCGGCTGGACGCGGCACGGGCGGAGGAGATGCTGCGGGCCTACCTGGAGACGGGCCGGACGTTCCCGCCCGCCGGTACGGCCGACCCCCGCCGCTCCACGCGGACCGTGCTCCTGGCGGCGCTGCTGGTGGCCGCGACCGCGGGCGCGGGCATCTCGGCGGCGGCGCTGATCACCGACCGGGACGGCGGCGGGGACGGCACACCGGCCAGCCCGGCACCCCCGACATCGCCGCCGGCACCGCCGCCCGGGCCGCCGTCCCCACCGGCGTCCCCGTCCTCGGCGCCGTCCGCGAACCGGTCCGCGGGACAGTCCCCGGCTCCCGAGCCGGACGTCACCGTGTCGACGGTCACCGTGACCGTGTCCCAGGGGGCGGGACGCCCGTAGCCGCTCGGCCGCCCAGGCCGGAGCCGGTGGGCGACGGGGACCGGGCCCGGGCGCCGACGGTGGGAGATCACCCGCGTGCGAAAGGTGGCGTGTTGCGCGGAGGCGACCGCCAACGCCCTGATCAGCCCGTTTGTTGCCAGCGAACGCTGGCAGGGTGTGAGCGCTGCGTGAATCCCCGTTACCGACGGGTACACAAACCGTTCGGCGCCGCATACCCTGCGGCTCATGACGGACGCGCAGGCCCTGGAGAAGACCGGCACCAACCCCCTCGCCCCCGCCCCGGCGGGCGCCCGCACCGCTGCCGACGTGGTCACCCCCGCACTGGTCGCCCGGCTCGCCAAGGGTGTCGCCGGTTCCGGGCGCACCGCCAACCACACCCCGCTCACCGGTGAGAAGCTGGCCGACCTGCCCGAGTCGACGCCCGAGGACGTGGCCGGGGCGTTCGAACAGGCCCGCGCCGCCCAGTCCGTCTGGGCGCGCACGCCCGTGCGGCAGCGCGCGGCGGTGCTGCTGCGCTTCCACGACCTGGTGCTGGAACGCCAGGCCGAGGTGCTCGACCTGATCCAGCTGGAGACGGGCAAGGCCCGCCTGCACGCCCACGAGGAGGTGCAGGCCGTCGCCGTCGCCGCCCGGCACTACGGCCGCCGGGCCGCCGCCTACCTGCGGGGGCGGCGGCACGCGGGCGCCGTACCGGTCCTGACGCAGGTCACCGAAGTACGCCACCCGCGCGGGGTCGTCGGCCAGATCGCGCCCTGGAACTACCCCCTGGAGCTGTCCGTCGGCGACGCGCTGCCGGCCTTCGTCGCGGGCAACGCGGTGGTGATGAAGCCGGACACCGAGACCTGCCTGACCGCGCTGTGGGCCCGCGACCTGCTCATCGAGGCCGGGCTGCCCGCCGAGGTCTTCCAGGTCGTCCTCGGCGACGGCCCGGTGATCGGCCCCGAGGTCGTCCGCCACGCCGACTACGTCTCGTTCACCGGCTCCACCCGCACCGGCCGCGAGGTCGCCCAGGGCGCCGCCGCCCGCCTGGTCGGCGTCTCCCTCGAACTCGGCGGCAAGAACGCCATGCTGGTGCTGGAGGACGCCGACATCGAGAAGGCGGCGGCGGGCGCCGTGCGCGCGTGCTTCTCCTCCGCCGGCCAGCTGTGCATCTCCATCGAGCGGCTGTTCGTCCACGCGTCGGTCGCGGACGCCTTCCTGGAGCGCTTCGCCGCGCGCACGCGGGCGATGCGGCTGGGCGGGTCGCTGGCCTACGGCGCCGACATGGGCTCGCTGGCCGGAGCCCGCCAGCTCCAGGCGGTCGAGCGGCATGTGGCGGACGCCGTCGCCAAGGGCGCGACGGTCCTCGCCGGCGGGGTCGCCCGCCCGGACATCGGCCCCTTCTTCTACGAGCCGACCATCCTCGACGGCGTGGCGGAACCCATGGCCGTGTGCGCCGAGGAGACCTTCGGCCCGGTCGTGTCGGTCTACCGCTTCACCACCGAGGAGGAGGCGGTGGAACGCGCCAACGCCACCCCCTACGGCCTGAACTCCTCGGTGTGGACCACCGACGCCCGCCGCGGCCGGGAGATCGCCGCCCGGCTGCGCACCGGCACCGTCAACATCAACGAGGGGTACGCGCCCGCGTACGGCAGCGTCCAGTCGCCGATGGGCGGTATGAAGGACTCCGGACTCGGGCGCCGCCATGGCTCCGAGGGAATCCTCAAGTACACCGAGGCCCAGACGATCGCCCGGCAGCGGCTGCTGCCGATGGCGCCCTCGCTCGGCATGGACGACGAGAAGTACGCGGCGTTCATGAGCCGGAGCCTGCGCCTGATGAAGGCGTTCCGCTTCCGCTAGCCCCGGCCCCGCACCCGTTCTCGACGAGGAGAGCACGTGTCACAGGAGAACGCACCGGAGAACCCACCGGAGAACCCTGACCGCCACCGGGACGACCACCGGACGGACGACCGGGGGGACGACGGATACGACTACGACGTCATCGTCGTCGGCTCCGGCTTCGGCGGATCCGTCTCGGCGCTGCGCCTCACCGAGAAGGGCTACCGCGTCGGCGTGCTGGAGGCGGGCCGCCGCTTCACCCCCGGCACGCTGCCGAAGACCTCGTGGGACCTGAAGAACTACCTGTGGGCTCCCCGGCTGGGCATGTACGGCCTCCAGCGCATCCACCTGCTCGGGAACGTCATGGTCCTGGCGGGAGCCGGGGTGGGCGGCGGTTCCCTCAACTACGCCAACACCCTCTACGTGCCGCCGAAGGCGTTCTTCGAGGACCCCCAGTGGCGGGACATCACCGACTGGGCGCAGGAGCTGAAGCCGTACTACGACCAGGCGCGCCGCATGCTCGGTGTCCGGCTCAACCCGACGATGACCCCGTCCGACGTGCACCTGAAGGCCGCCGCCGAGCGGATGGGCGTCGGCGACACCTTCCACATGGCACCGGTGGGGGTCTTCTTCGGCGACGGCGAGGACGCCGACGGCACGGTGACCGCCGAGCCCGGACAGCGGGTACCGGATCCCTACTTCGGGGGCGTGGGTCCGGCCCGCCGGGCGTGCAGCGAGTGCGGCTCGTGCATGACCGGCTGCCGGCACGGCGCGAAGAACACCCTGAACGAGAACTACCTGTACCTCGCCGAGAAGGCGGGCGCGGTCGTGCACCCCATGACGACGGTCGTCTCCGTCACGGACGACTCCCGCGGCGGCTACGCGGTCACCACGCTCCCCACCGACCGCGGCAGGAAGGGCGCGGGCCGCGTCTTCCGGGCCCGCCGGGTCGTCCTCGCCGCGGGCACCTACGGCACCCAGACCCTGCTGCACCGCATGAAGGCGACCGGCCGGCTGCCGCACCTCTCCGACCGGCTGGGCGAGCTGACCCGCACCAACTCCGAGGCCCTGGTCGGCGCCCAGACCGACGACCGGCGCTACCGCAAGGTCACCGGCCAGGCGAAGGCCGACTTCACGCGCGGGGTCGCCATCACGTCCTCCATCCACCCGGACCCCAGCACCCACATAGAGCCCGTCCGCTACGGCAAGGGCTCCAACTCGATGGGCAGCCTGTCCATCCTCCAGGTCCCGTACGCCGAGGACGGCAGGGGCACCACCCGCGTCCTGGGCTTCCTGGCCCACGCGGCCAGGCACCCGCTGCGGGTCCTGCGCTCCCTGTCCAACCACCGCTGGTCCGAGCGGACCATCATCGGCCTGGTGATGCAGTCGCTGGACAACTCCCTGACGACGTATCTGAAACCGTCGGGCGTCGGCAAGGGACTGCTCACCGCCCGGCAGGGCCACGGCTCGCCCAACCCGAAGCAGATCAAGGCCGCGGCCGAGGGGGCCCGTGCCCTCGCCGCCGAGATCAACGGCTTCGCGGGCTCCAACGTCGGTGAGCTGATGGGCACTCCGCTGACCGCCCACTTCCTCGGGGGCTGCCCGATCGGCGCCTCCCCCGAGACCGGCGTGATCGACCCCTACCACCGCCTGTACGGCCACCCCGGCATCTCGGTCGTCGACGGCGCGGCCGTCTCGGCGAACCTGGGCGTGAACCCGTCCCTGACCATCACGGCCCAGGCGGAGCGGGCGATGTCGTACTGGCCCAACAAGGGCGAGCCCGACCCCCGTCCGGCGCAGGGCGCGCCGTACGAGCGGGTGAACCCGGTGGAGCCGAAGTCCCCGGCCGTCCCGGCGGACGCGTTCGGGGCGCTGCGGCTGCCGTTCCTGGGGATGCCGGCGGTGCCGCCGAAGAAGTAGGCGGCCGCCGGCCGCCCCGGACAGGGCGAAGGACCTGCGCCCCCCTCCGAGCGCAGGTCCTTCGGTCGTGCGACGAGCCTGGTGGTCAGGCCGGTCACGCTGATGGCCGGTCCGGCCGCGAGCCGGTGATTCGGGCGGGCGACGGGTTTCGTGCGAGCCCGCCGTCCGCCGTGAGTCCGCCTCCGCCGGTCCGGAACCGGGTCTTTACCCCTCGGACCCGGCCTTGCGCCGCCGGACCGCGAACACGGCCCCGGCACCGGCGACGACGGCGACGCCGCCGACGAGGCCGATCACGGGCAGGGCGGAGCTGGAGCCGGTCGCGGCGAGGGTACCGGTGACCCGGGGCGCGGTGCCGGCGGGCTTGGGCTTGTCGGCCGCGATGGGCGCCCTGCCGCCTTCGGCCGGCCGTTCGCCCCCCGTGTCCGTGCCCGCGGCCACGATCTGGAACCTGTAGGAGATCCTCCCGAAGCCGGTGCACGCGCCGTCGGTGTCGCCGTAGACGGTCGCGCCGATCGAGAAGCCGGCACCGGCCGGGGCCTTGGACGTCACGTTGATGCGCAGCGGGATCTCGACCTCGTGGCCGGCCTCCAGCTCGGGGGAGTAACCGACGTAACCGATCGCGTGACCGTCCTCGTTGAGGTCCTGCCAGATTCCCGCCTCGGGATCCCACGCCTGGAGCTGGACCCGCTTGCTGGAGAACAGGTCGGCACCGGCCTCGTCCGAGGAGGCGCCGGCGATGTAGTCCAGCTCCTCCAGGGCGGAGTCGGAGTTGTTGACGACGGTCAGCGAGAATGCGTGCCAGCCGCTGCCCGCCGCGATCTTGCCGGGCAGGCCCTCGATGTCGACGTCGACCTTGGAGTCCGCGCAGATGGAGGGCTCGGGGCCGGGGGTCTCGCTCTCCTCGGGCGCGGTGGTGGTCGGCGCCGGGCTGGTCGGGGTGGCCGAGCCGCTCGGCGCGGGCGTGGTCTCGCTCTCCGACGCCGTCGGGGCCGGGGAGGACGGGGTCTGGCTCGGGGCCGACGGGGTCTGGCTCGGGGCCGACGGGCCGTCACTGGCCGACCCGGAGGGAGCCGGGGACGTGCTCGGGTCGCCGGTCGGCGTCGGCGACTCGCTCCCGGTGGCGCTCGGCGAGGCGTCGGACGGGCCCGCGGCGGCGTACGCGGCCGGCGCGGCGAGCAGCGCCGCGGGCGCTATGACTGCCGTCGCGGCCGCTGCTGCCATGGCGCGGCGAAGCTTCATGAAGACCTCGGGAAGTCGGGCGCACTGCGGCGTCACAGTACGAGTCTGAGGAAGGCCGCCGCGTGTGGGGCACGGGCGTGGTCCTTGATTCAGCAGGTTTGATCAGTGAGGCCGAGGAAGGGTTGTCCCCACACTCATACAATTTTCATGTGACGCGTGTCACGCTTCACTGGGCGGCCGCTGGGCGGGCGCTCCGGGCGCTCATGGGGGAGCGGGGTGCGCCGGGCGGTCCGGGGTCCGGGTGCCGGGGTCCGGGTGTCGGGGGGACGCCGGGGCGGGGGCCGGGCAGGCGAAGAGCCCCGCGGGCGGAGTCGCGGGGCCCTTCTGCGGTCGGCACCGGCGTCGGGGCGGCACCGGTGCCCGGGCGCCGCTCCAGCGGCGGTCCGGCACAGGTTCGCGTACGGTCCGCTGGATCTCTCGCGCGACCGGCCGGCCGGTCGATCGGCCCGCCGACGGGCCGTCCCGGTCCTGGACGTTCCCGCCGGCCGGCCCCGGGCGTCCCCGGGGCCGGCCGTTCTCTTGGTGACCGGGCTGCTGTCCCCTGCCGTCCGGTCACTTCCCTGGAGCGAGGTCCCACGACGCACAGCACGATCCGTACGTCTCACGCTCCAGCGAGCCACGCGTGGTTCTTTCGGGCCCGCCCCTGGCTGGCACGGACATCCGGACCAACGAGGCCGCTCCGGTCGCGGTCACGCGCCGTACGGGTGAGAGCGGTCCCGAACTCAGATACGACCGCGGCACAGCTCCAGCAGCGTCATCGCGAGGGCCGTGCCCGGCTTGCCCAGCGCCTCCCGGTAGTGGCCGAGGACATCCATCTCGCGGGAGAGGTTCACGCGGCGGCCGCCGGAGGCGATCCGTGCCTCCTGGATGACGGCGGAGACCGCCATCCGCTCCTGGACCAGACCGATGATCCGGTCGTCGAGGGCGTCGATGCGCTCGCGGGCGCCGGCGATCACGTCTGCGGCCTCGGGGGTCCGGGCTCCGGTGCGGTCGGAGGGCCGGGGCCCGGTGCCTGCGGTTCCGGTTGCCGCGGTTCCGGTGGCTGGGGTGGCGGTGGCGGCCGGGGTGCTCGCGGGGGTGGCGGTGGTGACGGTCACGTCGGGCTCCTCATCGGGGGCGGGGCCGCCCCGGAGCGACAGGACCCGGGAGGACGACAGGCGCCCCGGGCCTTGTCGGCCCGGGGCGCCTGGGAAGTCGCTTGTCAGTTGCTCAAGCAGCACGACCATGGCAGCCGGCGGGCCGGATGCCATAGGTAAAGACGAAGGTCTGGTGCGTGAGCATGGGCCCAGTATGCCGTGTGCCGCGGGCCGGGCCAACGCGGGTCGCATGGTGAGACGCGGGTGACGGGAAGTTCTCGCGCGCGCCCCCCGTTAGAATCGGTAATGAAGACCCCCGCCCAAACCGCCGGAAGGCACCCTGTGTCATCAGCGACTCCCGCTGCCAGCGCCGCTCCCGACACCGTTCTGGTCGTCGACTTCGGCGCGCAGTACGCCCAGCTCATCGCCCGTCGCGTCCGCGAGGCCCGGGTCTACAGCGAGATCGTGCCGAGCACCATGCCGGTCGAGGAGATGCTCGCCAAGAACCCGGCGGCCATCATCCTCTCCGGTGGCCCCTCGTCGGTCTACGAGCCGGGCGCTCCCACCGTCGACCGCACCCTGTTCGAGGCCGGCGTCCCCGTCTTCGGCATGTGCTACGGCTTCCAGCTCATGGCGCAGTCGCTGGGCGGCACGGTCGACAACACCGGCGCCCGCGAGTACGGCCGCACCGACCTGCACGTCGCGAAGTCGTCCTCCACCCTCTTCGAGGGCACCCCCGAGGAGCAGGCCGTGTGGATGTCGCACGGCGACGCCTGCTCGGCCGCCCCCGAGGGCTTCGCGGTCACCGCCTCCACGGACGTCGTCCCGGTCGCCGCGTTCGAGAACGACGACAAGAAGCTGTACGGCGTCCAGTACCACCCCGAGGTGATGCACTCCACGCACGGGCAGCAGGTGCTGGAGCACTTCCTGTACCGGGGTGCCGGCCTCAAGCCGGACTGGACCACCGGCAACGTCATCGAGGAGCAGGTCGCCGCGATCCGCGAGCAGGTCGGCGACAAGCGCGCCATCTGCGGTCTGTCCGGCGGCGTGGACTCCGCCGTCGCCGCCGCCCTCGTGCAGAAGGCCATCGGCTCGCAGCTGACCTGCGTCTACGTCGACCACGGCCTGATGCGCAAGGGCGAGACGGAGCAGGTCGAGAAGGACTTCGTCGCCGCGACCGGCGTCCAGCTCAAGGTCGTCGACGCCAGCGAGCGGTTCCTGAACGCGCTCAAGGGGGTCACCGACCCCGAGGAGAAGCGGAAGATCATCGGCCGGGAGTTCATCCGGGTCTTCGAGCAGGCCCAGGCCGAGATCATCGCGGACGAGGGCCCGGCCGTCGAGTTCCTGGTCCAGGGCACCCTGTACCCCGACGTCGTCGAGTCCGGCGGCGGCAGCGGCACCGCCAACATCAAGTCCCACCACAACGTCGGCGGACTGCCCGAGGACCTCGAGTTCAAGCTGATCGAGCCGCTGCGCAAGCTGTTCAAGGACGAGGTCCGCATGGTCGGCAAGGAGCTCGGCCTGCCGGACGAGATCGTCCAGCGCCAGCCGTTCCCCGGCCCCGGCCTCGGCATCCGGATCGTCGGCGAGGTGACGAAGGAGCGGCTCGACCTGCTCCGCGAGGCCGACGCCATCGCCCGCGAGGAGCTGACGGCGGCCGGCCTCGACCGTGACATCTGGCAGTGCCCGGTGGTGCTGCTCGCGGACGTCCGCTCCGTCGGTGTCCAGGGCGACGGCCGGACGTACGGCCACCCGATCGTCCTTCGCCCGGTGTCCTCCGAGGACGCCATGACCGCCGACTGGTCGCGGCTGCCGTACGACGTCCTCGCCCGGATCTCCACCCGGATCACCAACGAGGTCAAGGACGTCAACCGGGTCGTCCTCGACGTGACGTCGAAGCCGCCGGGCACGATCGAGTGGGAGTAGCCCTCAGGTGCGCTTGATGGTGCGCAGGGGCTCGCCGGGCTTCCAGACCTGGACGACGAGGTACGTGTCGTCCTCGACATAGGTCCGTGTGACCTCCGTCAGCTCGGTGCGGAAGAGGTGGAACGGCTGCGGCGGTTCCACCTCTTTCGTGTACGCGGCCTTCGTCCCGGGGTCGTCGACCTCGAACGCCCGGCCGCTGATCCGGACGTCGCCGCCGCCCAGGTCGGTGCCGCCGCCGGGATTCGCCTGGAGCGCGAAGCGCGGATCGCGGCGCAGGTCGAGGGCCTTCAGCGAGTTCGGCATCATGCCGAGCCACAGCTCGCCGTGGAGAAACCGCACCTCCAGCCCGGTGGTGCGCGGTGAGCCGTCCTTGCGCAGGGTCGCGAGGACGTGGTGGGTGTAGGCGCCGAAGCGCTTCTCCACGGTGGCGGCCAGGGCGGGCTCGGCGGTGGCGAAGGTTTCCCAGTTTTCAGCCATACGGCGAGTGTGCCGCCGAAACCGGACATCCACTGTCTGGTTTACGGCGGGGGCCGGCACCCCCGGCACATTCCTTCCGCCGTGGGCGGCCGCGAGGCCGCTCGGGTCACGGGGGCGGGGCGCCGGTGCGGGGGCGTGTCGGTCGTCCGTATGGTCTGGTGGGGAGTTCCGGGCAGGGCGGCGAGAGGCGGCGGCAGTGACGAGTCAGGAGAATCGGCCCGGCGGCGGGGAGCGGCGGGACGGGGTCGCACGGTACGCGCTGCTGCCCCTGCGGGTCTTCCTCGGTGTCACCTTCGTCTACGCCGGTTTCGACAAACTCATCGACAGCTCCTTCATGAAGGACGCGGGTGCCGGTTCCGTCGGGGAGATGATGCGCGCGGTCCGGGACTCCTCGGCCCTTCCCGCCCTGGTCGACCTGTCGCTGAAGAGCCCGGCGGGGTTCGGCTACGCCATCGCCCTCGGCGAGCTGGCCGTCGGGATCGGGACGCTGCTCGGCCTGTTCGCCCGCCTGGCCGCGCTCGGGGGCGCGTTGATCTCCCTCAGTCTGTGGCTGACCGTGAGCTGGGCCTCGGACCCGTACTACTACGGCAACGATCTTCCGTATCTCATGGCGTGGATCCCGCTCGTCCTCGCGGGGGCGCCCCTGCTGTCGGTGGACGCCCGGTGGCGGGCACGGCGGCGGCGTGTCGCGGCGGCCGGGGTCAGCGCGGTGCGTCCGCCCTGGCCGCCCGGCGGTGTCGGCTCCGGGACAGCAGGGCGGTGACACCGGCCAGGCACAGGCCCCCGACGACGAGGGGGATGACGGCGAACCAGGGGGTCTCCCACAGGCCGCCCGCGTCCCCCGCGTAGACGGCGCCCGCCAGGGCCAGGAAGAGGCCGGCGACCAGCCTCCCGGGCTGGAACTCATGACGCAGCACGGCTCACCTCCGCCTGTCCTATGCCGACCCCGAGGTCGAGATCGAGCGTGCCGGTGTCCTTGTCGCCCGTGGCGGGGGACAGGGTCACCTCCCGGTGCTTGCCCGGGGCCACGTCCACGTCCCTCCGGTCGTCGCCCGGCAGCTGGATGTCACCCACACCGACGTCGATGCTCAGCCGCACGGTCACGTCCTCGGGTACGACCACCCGTATCCGCCCCACCCCCACGTCGGCCCGTGTCGTCACCGTCTGCCCGTCGGCGACGCGCAGGCGGGACAGGTCCAGGGTGCCGACGCCGGTGCCCACCTCGTACTGGGGGCGTATGCCGGCCACGGCCGCGGGTCTCCAGGTGGTGTGCGTCCAACGGGTGTCGATCTTCTCGGGCACGGCCGCCGAACCGGCCAGCAGGGCCGCCGTGACGATCGCCAGGAAGAGGGAGCCGGCTCCCGTGCGGCCGAGGAAGGCGCTGACCGCGATGCCGGCGCCGAAGACGACCAGCGCGCAGGACAGGCCCGCCTGCAGACTGGTGCCGAGCGGGTGCTCCTCCCAGGCCAGGCGGGTGCCGAGGCCGCCGGTGAGCAGGGCGAGCAGGAAGATCCAGCCGCCGATCCAGCGGGGACCGCGCGGCTTCGGCGGCCGGGAGTGCCGGGCCGCCGTGCTTTTCCGGCCGGTGCCGTGGCCGGTGAGGCTGACGTCGACGGTTGCCGCGAGATCGGGGGCGTAGGAGTCCCCGGGGCCCCACAGGTATCCGGTGCCGCCGATGTGCGTGCCGTCCTTGACGATGGGGTCGCGCCACCAGGACGGGAAGGTGAGGGAGACCGGGGGCGCCTGGGGCTCCGGCGGCGCGTCGGCGACGGCCTGCGCGGCGAGGGGGTCCGGGCCGGGGGCGCCGCGCTGCCGCGACCAGTATCCGGCGCCCGCGAGGAGGAGGGAGAGGACGACGGCGAACGTCAGCACCCCGCCGTTGTTCAGCATCGTCAGGAACACGCCGCAGCCGACCAGCGCGAACAGCACCGCCGCCAGCGCCTGGCCGTCGACCCGGCCCGTCAGCAGCTTGCGCACCTCGTTCTCGTCCTCGTCGTCGGCGGGGACGAAGAGCCAGGCGAAACCGTAGAAGATGAGGCCGAGGCCGCCGGTCGCGGAGAGCACCGCCAGGGTGATCCGGAAGATCACCGGGTCCATGTCGAACTGCCGGCCCAGCCCCGAGCACACGCCGGCGAGCATCCTGAACCGCGGGTCGCGCCGGAACCTGCGGACAGGCCCGGGCCCGTCGGCACCGCCGGCGGCCGCGCCGGGGCCGGGTGCGGCGCCCCGCGGCCCGGCGCCGAGCGGGGAGCGCGGGCCGGAGCCGGGTCCCGGACCCGTCGTGGCGTGCTCGTGATCGGTCATGGCTCCATGGTGACGGGCGCGGCACGGCGGCGGGAGCGGGAGCGACCCTGGGAGGACCCTGAAATCCGGCCCCGAGACCGGGCCCGGTGGCTTCGGTGAGCCGTCGCTTCGAAGATCAGGGGAGTCTCCGGGGCGGACCCTGATGTCCGGGGACCGCGGCCGTGTGACCATCGTTGGCATGCCGGAAGCCGCAGCAGCGCCACTCGCCGAACCGCGGCCGCCGCGCAAGCTCTACCGCAGCGGTGACGGACGCTGGCTGGGGGGTGTGGCGCGGGGGCTCGCCGGGCACCTCGGGCTGCCCGTGATCTGGGTACGGCTCGTCTTCGTCGGCCTGTTCATGGCGGACGGCCTCGGCGCGCTGCTGTACGCCGCGTTCTGGTTCTTCGTCCCTCTGGGTGTCGGCGGTGTCGAGGCCAGGAAGCCGCCGTCCCTGGTGACGACGGAGACCTCGCCGGACGGCCGCCGCAGACTCGTCACCCGCAAGCCGGACAAGGGCCAGATCGTCGCCCTGTTCCTCATGGTCGTCGTGGCCCTGGTCTTCGTGGGCAACGTGAACGTGGGCAACGGCGCCAAGGCCTACCTCTGGCCGGCCGTGCTCGTCGGCGCGGGCGTCGCCCTCGTCTGGCGGCAGGCGGACAACGCCCGCCGGGCCCGCTGGGCCGAGGTCGGCCGCCGGCGGCGCACGGTGACCCTGCTGCGCGCCGTGGCGGGCGTGCTGCTGGTCACGGCCGGTGTCTCCGGCATGTTCGTCCTCCAGGGCTCCGCCGCCCACCTCGGGTCCGTTCTCCAGGCCGCCCTCGCGGTCCTGGTCGGCATCACGCTGCTGGCCGGCCCGTATCTGGTCCGTATGACGCAGGACCTCTCCGAGGAACGGCTGATGCGTATCCGCGCCCAGGAGCGCGCCGAGGTCGCGGCCCACGTCCACGACTCCGTGCTGCACACCCTGACCCTGATCCAGCGCAACGCCGACAACCCGGGCGAGGTGCGCCGGCTGGCCCGCGCGCAGGAGCGCGACCTGCGCGCCTGGCTGTACAAGCCGGAGGGCAACGGCAAGGACGAGGCCGACGAGCCCGCCACCCTCGCCGACGCCGTGCGGCGCAACGCCGCCGAGGTGGAGGACAAGCACGGTGTCCCCATCGAGGTCGTCGTGGTCGGCGACTGCCCGCTCGACGAGCGGGTCGGCGCACAGATGCAAGCCGCGCGCGAAGCGATGGTGAACGCCGCCAAGTACGGTGGCGAGGGCGGCGCCGTTCAGGTCTACGCCGAAGTCGAGGGCAGGACGGTCTTCGTGTCCGTCCGGGACCGCGGCCCCGGCTTCGACCTCGACTCGATACCCGCCGACCGCATGGGTGTCAGAGAATCGATCATCGGCCGCATGGAGCGCAACGGCGGTACGGCGCGGCTGCGCGCCGTACCGGACGGCGGCACGGAGGTCGAGCTGGAGATGGAGAGGGCGGAGAAGACGTCATGAGCGACCCGACCGAGGCGAACGGAACGGCGGGATCGGCGGAGGCGGCCGGGTCCGCGCGGGCGGCGGGCGGCGCGGGCGGGCGCCGTGTCCGTGTCGTCCTCGTCGACGACCACCGCATGTTCCGTACGGGGGTGCAGGCCGAGATCGGCCAGACCGAGCAGACCGGCGTCGAGGTGGTCGGCGAGGCCGCCGACGTCGACCAGGCGGTCACGGTCATCACCGCGACCCGGCCCGAGGTGGTCCTGCTCGACGTGCACCTGCCGGGCGGGGGCGGCGTCGAAGTGCTGCGCCGGTGCGCCGCCCTGATGGCCGACCCCGAGCGGCCGGTCCGGTTCCTCGCGCTGTCCGTCTCGGACGCGGCCGAGGACGTGATCGGCGTGATCCGCGGCGGCGCCCGGGGATACGTGACCAAGACGATCACCGGCTCCGACCTGATCGACTCCGTCTTCCGTGTGCAGGAGGGCGACGCGGTCTTCTCCCCGCGCCTGGCCGGGTTCGTCCTGGACGCCTTCGCCTCCACCGACGCCGCGCCGGTCGACGAGGACCTCGACCGTCTCACGCAGCGCGAGCGCGAGGTGCTGCGGCTCATCGCCCGCGGCTACGCGTACAAGGAGATCGCCAAGCAGCTGTTCATCTCCGTGAAGACGGTCGAGTCCCATGTCTCGGCGGTCCTGCGGAAGCTGCAGCTGTCCAACCGGCACGAGCTGACCCGGTGGGCGACGGCCCGGCGGCTGGTGTGACCGGCGCGGGCGGCCCTGTCACACGACCCGGGTCGCCCCGGCGAACGGCATCTGGTCGACGGGCGCCGACCGTACGGGGGCCGAGGGGTTGGGGGCGTGGATCATCCGGCCGTTCCCCACGTAGATGCCGACGTGGCTGATGCCGGAGTAGAAGAACACCAGGTCACCCGGGAGCAGTTCGGAGCGTGACACCCGGCGGCCGGCGCCGATCTGGGCGTAGGTGGTGCGGGGCAGGGCGACGCCAGCCGCGCGGTACGCCGCCTGGACGAGCCCCGAGCAGTCGAAGGCGTTCGGGCCGGTCGCGCCCCAGACGTACGGGCTGCCGATCTTCTGGTGGGCGTAGGCGACGGCCGCCGCGGCCCGGGCGTCGGGTGCCCGCACCGGCCCGGCGGCCGGCACGCCCTCCCGGGCGCCCGGCGCCGGCCGGGAGGCCCGGCCCGGTGCGCCGCCCAGCCCCGCGCGGTCCGCGGCCGACAGCGCGGACAGCAGCCGGCGGGCCGCGTCCAGTTTCCCGGTGACCGTCGCACGGTGACGTTTCAGCTCCGTCCGCCGCGACCTCAGCTCGGTCACCTCCACGCGGGCGGCCCCGCGCAGCCGCTCGATCTCCCGGAGATGCCCGCGTACGCGGGCGACGGCGGCCGCCTGCCTGCTGCCCACCCGTTCGGCGAGCGCGGCCCCTTCGAGGTATCCGTCGGGATTTTCGGAGAGGGCGAGCTGCAGCGCGGGATCGAGGCCGCCGCCGCGGTACTGCGCCGCCGCGGTCGTGCCCAGCAGGGTGCGTGCCGAGGAGAGCCGCTCCTGCTTGCGCGCCGCGGCGTCCTGTAGTCGCGCCAGCCGGCGCTCGGCCTGTCCGGCTCTCTCCTTCGCGCCGTTGTATCTCTCGGTGGCCACCTCGGCCTCCCGGTACAACTGCTCCACCTCGGCCCGGACCTGTGCCGGAGTCCGCTGCGGCTCGGCGTGTCCGGTTCCGTCGAGTCCGGCGGCGGTCGCCGCGCCCGTGAGGGCGATCGTGGCGGCGGTCCGTGCCGTACCGCCGCCCGCTCCTCGCTGCCGGGGCCTGCGGTGGCTTGCCACTGGCTCCACGTCCTTCCCTATGGCTCGTGTGTTCCGCCTGGGCGCCGGGTCCGCCGGGCGGAGGCCGGGCGGACGCACCGGCGGTCGGCCGGTGCGACGGCGACGGGTACGGGGGCGGGGCGCCCGCCGGACCCGCTCGGCGGTGGTGCCGGCTGCCGCCCCTGGCCCGGGCGGCGAGGGGGGCCGGGCACCTGGGGCAGGACGCTAGCTCTCGATACGCCGGGCCGGTCCCGAAATGTACGGAAGTGGCCCCAGCCGACCACTTGGTGACCGTAGGTGACCGTGGGGCGGAATGGCGATCGATACATTCACAGAGCGTGATGATCGATGCGAGTGATCACCGAGCCGGGAGGGGCTGCGGAGTGCTATGAGGCGCGCGGGCACCAGGGCGGGGACCCGGTGGCGGGCCGGTTCCGGGGGCGCCCGCGCCCGGGATTAGGCTCCGGCCTCATGGACGTACTCATCCACCTCTTCGTCGGCCTGCACATCATCGGCATCGCGGCGCTGCTGGGCGGCTTCCTGACCCAGATGAAGCCGATGGGCCAGGGCACCGCGCGCTTCGGTCCCGCGATGCTGCACGGCGCGCTGACGATGCTGGTCACCGGAGTGATCCTGGTCGGCCTCAACCAGGCCGACGACCAGCCCGTCGACAACATCAAGATCGGGGTGAAGCTGGCCCTGCTGATCGTGATCCTCGGCCTGGTCTACGTGAAGCGGGACGAGGAGAAGGCGGACAAGGGCCTGTTCGGGCTGGTCGGGCTGCTGACCATGGCGAACGTCTTCATCGCCGTGCTGTGGACCTGACCGTCTCCCCGGCGGCCGCGGACCGCAGCCCGTCCCGCGCGGACCCGACCGCGCCCGCGGCGACCGCCAGCCACGCGGCCACCGCGACCCACAGCAGCACCTGACCGGGCCCGCCCAGCCACGGCACGTCGACGACGGCGGCGACGGACAGCGTCGCCGCCGCCGTCATGCCCATCGGGAAGACGGTCGCCCAGCGGCGCACGTCGTACCGCGGCCGCGGCCACCCCGCCTCGGCGGCGAGCAGCACGACGTACCAGGCCAGATCGAGCACGAGCAGCGCGACGGTCACGGTGCGCAGGACACCGCTGTCGTCGTGGTTCCACAGGCGCAGGCCCGCGCCGGAGGCGGCCAGCAGTTTGGACCCCGCGAGCGCCGAGATGGCGAGCGCGCCGGCCGCGATCCAGTGGTCCCCGGCCCCCAGGGCCACCTGCCGCAGGTCGAAGCGGACCAAGGCGATCAGGTAGAGGACGAGCCCCAGCCAGAACAACACCAGGGCCGCGTGGGCCAGCCAGGCCGCCGAGGAGACCGGGGCCAGGGTCGCCCCCAGCACCGCGAGCCCCTGCGTCGCCACACAGCCGAGGAACACCGCCCCCGGCATGGGCCGCCCCCAGTGGCGTACGACCAGACAGAGCAGCCCCGGCCACAGCACCGCGGCCAGTGCCAGCAGCGCCTGCGCCACGACCTGCCAGCCGAGCTGGGAGAAGCGCGTGCCCAGCACGGTGGTGGCGGCGACCGCGGTGAGCGCGCCCGGCGTCCCCGCCTGCGCCACCCACCGCGCCCGCTCGCGCAGCAGCAGGACGACGAAGTTCAGGGCCAGCCCGAGCCAGGCGGCGCAGGCCAGGACCAGCGCGAGGCAGGACAGGAACTCGTGCCCCCTCAGATGCAGGCCGACCGACACGATGCCGGTCGCCATCACGGCGGCACCGGCCGCCGGCGGACGCTGCGCCCACCAGGCGCGCAGGGGTGAGGAGCCGGACATGGGGCCGATGCTAGGCAGCGGACGCGCCGCGCGGGCGGGGCACGCGCGCGTGCCGGGCGAAAACACCTGACTGCCCCGGCGCCGGGCGGGCGCGTCAGGGCGGAGGTACCGGCCGGGGCGCTCCGGCCGTGCCGGTGCCCGGCGTCACGTGCGACGGCGCTCTCCCCTTCCGGGCCGCCGTCGTGACCAAAGTCTCACGCGGTGCCCGGAGGAGCGTACGAGCCCTGACCCACCAGGGCGCGCGGGCGCGCGGGCCGCGCCCGCCGGGGGCGCGGACGTGAACGGGGGGGTGCGGGGATGTTGTCAAGGCGGCGGCCGGTTGTCGGTGGGGCGCCCTAGACTCGGAGAGCGATGAGCAGCCTCTTTGACGACAGCTTCCTGGCGGAACTCCAGGCCCCGCGCGGGCCCGAGGAAGAGCCCCCGCCGCCGCCCGAGGACGATCACGTACCGGAGCCCCTTCCGGACGATCTGTTCGGCGGGAAGTTCGACGTGCCGCCGGAGCGATGGGGCGCCGGCCCGGACGGGGCCGGGAGCGGGGGAGCCTACTACCGCAACGGCGCCCCGCGCCCGGTGGCCGACTCCGCCACGCTCCTGGCGGGGCTGAACGACAACCAGCGCGCCGCGGTCGTGCACGCCGGCTCCCCGCTGCTCATCGTCGCCGGTGCCGGCTCCGGCAAGACGCGGGTGCTCACCCACCGCATCGCCTACCTGCTGGCCGAGCGGGGCGTCCACCCGGGCCAGATCCTCGCGATCACCTTCACCAACAAGGCCGCGGGCGAGATGAAGGAGCGTGTGGAGCAGCTCGTCGGCCCGCGCGCGAACGCGATGTGGGTGATGACCTTCCACAGCGCGTGCGTGCGCATCCTGCGCCGGGAGAGCAAGAAGCTCGGCTTCACCTCCTCCTTCTCGATCTACGACGCGGCCGACTCCAAGCGCCTGATGGCCCTGGTCTGCCGCGACCTGGACCTCGACCCGAAGCGGTTCCCGCCCAAGTCCTTCAGCGCCAAGATCAGCAATCTCAAGAACGAGCTGATCGACGAGGAGGACTTCGCCGCCCAGGCGACCGACGGTTTCGAGAAGACCCTCGCCCAGGCCTACGCCCTCTACCAGTCGCGGCTGCGCGAGGCGAACGCCCTCGACTTCGACGACCTGATCATGACGACGGTCAACCTGCTGCGCGCCTTCCCGGACGTCGCCGAGCACTACCGCCGCCGGTTCCGCCACGTCCTGGTCGACGAGTACCAGGACACCAACCACGCGCAGTACGCCCTGGTCCGGGAGCTGGTCGGCACCGGTGCGTACGACGAGGACGTCCCCCCGGGCGAGGGCGACCTGCCGCCCGCCGAGCTGTGCGTCGTTGGTGACGCCGACCAGTCGATCTACGCCTTCCGCGGCGCGACCATCCGCAACATCCTCCAGTTCGAGGAGGACTACCCGGACGCCACGACGATCCTGCTGGAGCAGAACTACCGCTCCACGCAGACGATCCTGAGCGCGGCCAACGCCGTCATCGAGCGCAACGAGTCCCGCCGCCCGAAGAACCTGTGGACCAACCAGGGCGTCGGCTCGCTGATCACCGGGTACGTGGCCGACACCGAGCACGACGAGGCGCAGTTCGTCGCCGACGAGATCGACCGTCTCACGGACGCGGGCGAGGCCAAGGCCGGCGACGTCGCCGTCTTCTACCGCACCAACGCCCAGTCCCGTGTCTTCGAAGAGGTCTTCATCCGCGTCGGCCTGCCCTACAAGGTCGTCGGCGGCGTCCGCTTCTACGAGCGCAAGGAGGTCCGGGACGTCCTGGCCTACCTGCGGGTGCTCGCCAACCCCGAGGACTCCGTCCCGCTGCGCCGCATCCTCAACGTGCCCAAGCGCGGCATCGGCGACCGCGCCGAGGCCATGATCGACGCCCTCGCCCAGCGGGAGAAGATCGGCTTCCCGCAGGCCCTCAGGCGGGTCGACGAGGCGTACGGCATGGCGGCACGCTCCGCGAACGCCGTGAAGCGGTTCAACGCGCTCATGGAGGAGCTCCGTACGGTCGTCGAGTCCGGCGCGGGACCGGCGACCGTGCTGGAGGCGGTCCTGGAGCGCACCGGCTACCTGGCCGAGCTGCAGTCCTCCACCGACCCGCAGGACGAGACCCGGATCGAGAACCTCCAGGAGCTCGCCGCCGTCGCCCTGGAGTTCGAGCAGTCCCGCGGGGAGGGGAATCCCGGCACGCTCGCCGAGTTCCTGGAGCAGGTCGCCCTGGTCGCCGACTCCGACGAGATCCCCGACGAGGAGGGCGACGGCGTCGTCACCCTGATGACGCTGCACACCGCCAAGGGCCTGGAGTTCCCGGTCGTCTTCCTGACCGGCATGGAGGACGGCGTCTTCCCGCACATGCGCGCCCTCGGCCAGACCAAGGAGCTGGAGGAGGAGCGCCGCCTGGCGTACGTCGGCATCACGCGCGCGCGTGAGCGGCTGTACCTCACCCGGTCCACGATGCGCAGCGCCTGGGGGCAGCCGTCGTACAACCCGCCCTCGCGCTTCCTGGAGGAGATCCCGGCGGCCCACCTGGAGTGGAAGCGGACCGGGGCGACCGCGCCCGTGTCCTCCGGGCCGGCCTCGGGCATCGCCGCCTCGCTGTCGTCGTCCCGGTCGCGTTCCACGGCGGCGGGCGCGTCCGGCTTCGCCACGCGCCGGGCATCGGAGAAGCCGGTGGCGGCCCTGGCGGTCGGCGACCGGGTCACCCACGACCAGTTCGGGCTCGGCACCGTGATCGCGGTCAAGGGCACGGGAGCGAACGCGGAGGCGACGATCGACTTCGGTGACGCCAAGCCGAAGCGGCTGCTGCTGCGGTACGCGCCGGTCGAGAAGCTCTGAGCGGACGACGGGCCCCGAGAGGGAGGGAAGGCTTCGCGCAGGTGAGCCGCGATCCCGCCGCCGTCGGGGTGGGCGGGGGCGCGGCGCCCGGCGCTATGAGGGGTCGAGGCCGTGGCTGCGCAGCCACGACAGCGGGTCGATCGCCGAGCCGCCGCCCGGCCGCACCTCGAAGTGCAGGTGGGGGCCGGTCGAGTTGCCGGAGTTGCCGGAGTACGCGATCGGATCGCCGGCTTTCACGGTCGTACCGGAGGGAACGCGGTAACTGGAGAGGTGGCAGTACCACGTCTCCGTGCCGTCCTTCGCGGTCACGATCATCATGTTGCCGTAGGCGCTGTTCCACTGCGTGCGGACCGTGCCGTCGGTCGCGGCCATCACCGTCGTGCCGTAGGCGACGGGGAAGTCGATGCCGCTGTGGACGGACATCCAGTTGATGCCGGACTGGCCGTAGTAGGCGCTCAGGCCGTGCTGCGCGACCGGCAGGGCGAACTTCGGCCGCAGCCGCTCCTTGCGGGCCGCCTCCGCCGCCGCCCGCTTCTTCTCGGCCTCCTGCTGGGCCTCGAGGTCGATGCGCTCCTGGGTCCGGCTGGCCCGGTCGGCGAAGTCGTCGGCGCCGGCGGACAGACTCTGGAGCTGGGTGTCGAGCCGGTTGTTGGCGGTGGCCGGTTTCACCGACGGGGTGTCCGCCGCGGAAGCCGTGGTCTCCTTGGTGTCGTCGCCGCCGCTCAGCGTGGAGACGGAGGCGGCGGCGATGCCGGCGACGCCCATCACGCACGCCGAGGGCACGGCGATGGTCAGCAGCGCGGACCGCTTGGCGGGCTGACGGCGGCGGGAACGCCCACCGCCACGGGAGGCGGCGCGGGAGGCCGGAGTGACTTCCTCCTGCCCGTCGAGGAGCGGGCCGACGGCGGGCAGTTCACCCGTGGCGGCCGTCTCGTCGCCGGCCGCGGCGTCGTCCTCGTAGGCGAACCGCTCGAAGGGGTCCTCCGCCCGCCGCTCCCGCGGCCCGGTCCGCGGGGCGTGCGGGTCGGCCCCGGGGGTTGGGGCGGACTCCGGCGCGGCCACGTTCCACTGGGTGGCGTCGTAGGCGCCGGTGTCGAAGGTCCGCGCGCCCCACTCCCACTGCTGGGTCTGGTCGGCGGGGTTCCCGGACTGGTCCGGCTGGAGCCACGCCGCCGCGTCCCACTGGCCGGTGGTCTCGTTGCCCGTGGCCTGCGGCGGAATCACGGCCAGGTGGGGCTGACCGGCCGTCCACGCGCCGGTGTCGTAGGCGCCGGTGTCGTAGCCGGCGTCGTGCCGGTCCGCGTACGCGTCGTACCGCGGGCTCTGGTGGCCGGCCGCGGCCCACCGGGCGGCGTCGTACGTGCCGGTCGCGTCGTACGTGGCCGTGGTGTCGTACGCGCCCGTGTTCTGGGCCGGGAGACTCCCGAAGAGGGGGTCGGCCTCGTAGTCCGTGCCCGCGGGGCCGCCGGTCGTAAAACCGGTGGCGTCATAGTCGCCGTACGTGGTGAAGTCGCCGTACTGGGCTTCCTGCGTGCCGTACGACGCGTAAGGCGCCGGGGCCGCGTCGGAAGCCGGAGCCGGGGTCGGAAGGGTCCCCGACGGGTGACGGTCGTTCACCAACGTCTCTTTCGCCTCGACAACAGGGGCTGCGAGAGCAGTGCGGCGACTGTACCCGGCGGTACGCGGGCGCGACAATCTTCGCCAGGTTTCGCGCACGCAGGAAACGGGCATTCGGCCGTGATTCGGGGGACGGCGGGCGCGGGCTTGGCTTTGTGTTCGACCTCTGTTCGAGGCGTTGGAGTGTCAGGCGACGGTCAGACCGCCGGCGGGGTCACCGGTTCCGGTCTCCTCCCCGGGGGTGTCGAGGGCCTGCCGCACGGCGGTCGCGACGGCGGGGTGCACGGGGAGCGCCAGGTGGCCGATGCCGCTCACCCGTACGTTCCGCGCGATCAGGTCGGGGTGGGCGATACAGGCCGTCTCCAGCGGATCCATCAGGCGGTCCAGGTCGCTCCAGAAACCGACGAAGCGCGTACGGCAGCCGGGGGCGGGGCCGGCCAGCTCCTCCATGACCGGGGAGTCGGGGCGCATCTGGCGCACGATGGGGTGCGCGTTGGCCAGGGGCGCGACCCGGGTGCCCGCGTGCGGCGTACCGAGGGTCACCAGCGTCCGGACGCGGCCGTCGCCGCCGAGCCGCTGCACGTAGTACCGCGCGATCAGACCGCCGAGGCTGTGCCCGACGATGTCGACCCGCCCGCTGCCGGTGCGGTCGCAGAGCTCCTCGACGTGGCGGCCGAGCAGCTCGGCCGCGATACGTATGTCGCAGGTCAGCGGGGAGTAGTTCAGCGACACGAGCTGGCGCGCGCCGTGCTGGGCCAGGCTGCGGCGCAGCAGGACGAAGACCGAGCGGTTGTCGATGAAGCCGTGCAGGAGGACGACCGGTGGCCTGGCCGGCAGGAGCGGACGGGGGGCGCCCGGAGCCAGCCCGGACGCACCCGGAGCCCCGAGCGCCTCCGACGCCTCCGGTGTCCCGGCCGTCTCGGGCGTGTCGGGCGTGTCGGGCGTGTCGGGCGGATCGGACGGGGCGGGCGGAGGGCAGGGCGTGCCTGGCCCGGCGGGGCCACCGGGGGTGTGGAGGGGGCCCGCGGGGTTCGGGGGCTTCACGGGGGTGGCGCGGCGCTCTTGGGCGATGCCGTACGGATACAGGATGAGGTGCCCCGTGAGGATCGCGATCTCCAGCACGGTCGCCTTAAGGAGGGCCAGGGACACTCCCGGCACCCTGACCGGCACGATCGACGGCAGGGGCAGGGGCAGGAGACGCCGGCAGAGCGGGATGAACGGCTGTGCTGCTCTGGTGACCTTCATGGCCGACCTCCTGCCGGCACGCGGAAACGCGTCTGTTTCCCGTGTGCCCTCATGGAGAGAGGTGACACAAGCGCTCGGCGATGCCACTGAGGTGTGTGGGGTCGAGGACGCCTCAAGGGTCTGGGGATGCCGTAGTGCCGTGTCGCGGCTCTCCTCGCGCGTGGTCCGGCAGCTGCCCCAGTGCCGTGGGCGGATACGGCGCGGCGGTCGCGGGGAGCCGGAACGGTGCGCGACGAACGTGTCCCACTGTGTGATTTCCCCCTCGGTATCCACCGCGAAACCGCCCGTTGCGCGATGCTGGCGATAACGTTCGTTCACTTAGCCGGGCGGTGGCGTGCCGGTGCCGGGCAAGGAGCGGGCGCGCCGCGCGGGTGCCGCGCGGGAGCGGGTGGTGCACTGTGCACCTGCGCAGGTGTGGTTACGGATGGATGTAGTCGCTTCATGGAGGCAGTGATGGGTGTGGCAGCCGGTCCGATCCGCGTGGTGGTGGCCAAGCCGGGGCTCGACGGCCACGATCGCGGAGCCAAGGTGATCGCGCGGGCCCTGCGCGACGCCGGTATGGAGGTCATCTACACCGGGCTCCACCAGACGCCCGAGCAGATCGTGGACACCGCGATCCAGGAGGACGCCGACGCGATCGGGCTGTCCATCCTCTCCGGCGCGCACAACACGCTCTTCGCCGCCGTGATCGATCTGCTGAAGGAGCGGGACGCGGCGGACATCCTGGTCTTCGGCGGCGGCATCATCCCCGAGGCGGACATCCCCCCGCTGAAGGAGAAGGGCGTGGCGGAGATCTTCACGCCCGGTGCGACGACGGCCTCGATCGTGGACTGGGTGCGGGCGAACGTGCGGCAGCCGGCCGAGGCGTAGGCGCGGCTGTCCCCGCCCGCGCGGGGACAGCCGGAGGCGGCGGGCCGCCGGCTGCGGCGTCCGGACGGGAGCGCGGGAGCGGGCGCGGGCGCGGCCGTGGTCACCTCAGTTCGTCGGCCATCGCCGCCCGCAGCCGCAAGGTGGTGACCAGGCGCTGGAAGGCCTCCGCCCAGTACCCGCCCGCTCCCGGTGACGCGTCCTCCGGTTCGTCGGGGACGGCGAGGAGGCCGTCGAGGCGGCTTGCCTCGGCGGGGTCGAGGCAGCGTTCGGCCAGGCCCATGACGCCGCTGAAGCTCCACGGGTAACTGCCGGCGTCGCGCGCGATGTCGAGCGCGTCGACCACCGCCCGCCCCAGGGGGGCCGCCCACGGTACGGCGCAGACCCCGAGGAGCTGGAACGCCTCGGACAGGCCGTGCGTCGCGATGAACCCGGCGACCCACTCGGCCCGTTCGCCGGGGGACAGGATGCCGAGCAGCTTGGCCCGTTCGGCCAGGGAGACCGCCCCCGGGCCGCCGGCCTCCGGTGCCGTGGGCGAGCCGAGGAGGGCCCGGGCCCACTCCGCGTCGCGCTGCCGTACGGCCGCCCGGCACCAGGCCGCGTGCAGGTCGTCGCGCCAGTCGTCCGCCACCGGCAGCGTGACGATCCGGCCGGGGGCGCGTCCGCCGAGCCGCGCGGGCCAGACGCGCAGCGGTGCCGCCTCCGCCAGCTGGCCGAACCACCAGGAGCGCTCGCCGCGGCCGGTGGGCGGCGTGGGCAGGACGCCGTCCCGCTCCATGTCCGCGTCGCACGCGTGCGGCGCCTCCACGACGATCGTCGGGGTGTCCCGGGTGTGGTCGATGGCCACGCAGGCCGCCGCCCGGACCGCCATGCGCGAGGCGAGGGCCGAGTCCGGCAGGGCGGACAGCAGTTCCGCCGCCGTGAGGCGCACGTTGCGGCTGCGGTCGCGGAGCGCCTCTTCCAGGAACGGTTCGTCCTCGGGGCTCAGGCCGGTGCGCAGCGAGTCGAGGAACATCAGGCGGTCCTCCGCCCGCTCCGTCGTCCAGGTGGAGGCGAGCAGTGCGCGAGCGGCGGCCGGATCGCGGGAGCGCAGGGACGCCAGCAGGGCGACGCGTTCGGCGAACAGGCCCTCCTGCCAGAGCGCGTGTGTCCTTTCCGGGTCGCCGGGGCGGCCGGGCGCGCTCGCGCCGCCCGCCGCGCGCAGGGCGAACCGCCAGTCCGGGTTCAGCCGGGCCAGCCACAGGGCACGCGGCCCGGCGAACCTCAGGACCGCCGGGCGCAGGTCCGTGCGTCCCCGGGCCGCGTCCAGCAGGGCGGGCAGCGCCTGCGCGGGCGCCGCGAAGCCGCGGGCGTTGGCCGCCGCGAGCCACTGGGGCAGCAGCTCCGTCAGGTCCGGGGCGGTCCCCCTGCCGGGTGTGGCCGGGCGGTCGGCCAGCAGCATGGCGAGGCGGCGGGCGGCCGCGGCCGGCAGCGGGGGCCGGGGGTCGGCGGGCGCCGGTTCGGGGCGGTCCGCGGCCGGTGCGGGGCGCAGTCCGGCGCGTCTGCGTACGGTCTCCGCGGCCGCGGCGTCCAGCAGGGCCGCCGGCGCGTCGGGGCCGGGCGCGCAGCCCGGGGGCGTGCGCCGCTCCGTGCCCAGCAGGGCCGCCGTGACGAGGTCCTCCCAGCCGCCCGGGACGGGCGCCTCGGCAGCGGGGGATGGGCTGGTCATGCGGTTCCTTTCCGGTCGGGCTCAGCAGAGGGGGACGGCGGTGCCCTCGCCCCCGTCCGCGGGCCAGACGGTCAGTGGGGTGAAGCCCTGGTGGCCGAGCTCGCCGAAGACCTTGACGGGACCGCCGCCCGAGACGGCGACCAGGCGCCACAGGCCGGACCGGGCGCGGGCGGCGGCCGTGAGCGGCAGGGCCGTGTCCGCGTCGGCGTCGGCCAGCTGCCAGGAGTCGCCGTCCGGGACCGGCACCACCCGGTCCAGGGTCACCGGGACCGCGTCCAGCCAGGGGTCGTCGCGCAGCGCGTCGCCGTAGCGGGCGGCCGCCTGCGAGGTGGTCAGGCCCGGCGGGCGGACCGACGTGTGCGCGGGCGGGGCGAACCGCTCGCCGAGTGCCGCCCGCAGCTGCCCGGGGCCCGGGTACGCGGTCACCTCCGCCTCCAGCGCCAGTCCGGCCGGCAGCGCGAGGTCGGGAGCGCGGCCGGCCGCGCCGTAGGAAAGGAGCAGCGCGGTCCGCTGCGACGCGGCGCCGTACAGCCATATGCGGCGGGTCGTCAGGCGGCTGTCCCCGGTGTCGTACTGGGCGAGGACCAGCCAGTGGTCACGCAGGGGCGGGCCGTCCGGCGAGGCGGGCAGGCCGACGCGTGAGCGGACCGTCACCGCCAGGCCGTCCGGCAGGTCCTCCCGGCGCAGCCAGCCCCGGCCGAGGAGGTGGAGGAGGGCGCACTCCTCCAGCAGGCGCGCGGGCCACCCGGAGCCGGAGGACGGGATCGCCGCCGCCTCGCGCACGCGGGCGGCCAGGCCGGGCGCCTGCGCGTCGACCATCCGGGCGGCGGTCTCCTCCCACAGCCCGTACCCGGCCTGCTGGACGCCGGCCAGCCCCCCGCGCAGCAGGTCCGCCAGCCGCCGCTCCAGCTCGGTGGCCCCCGCGGTGATCCGCTCGGCCCGCCGCTCCGCCCGGCGCCGTGCCGCCCGCGGGTCGGCGGGCGGGGCGGCGGCGCCGGACGCCCCGGCCGGCCGCTCCCGCTCCGCGCGTCCGCGCCGGGCCGCGATCCACCGCTCCGCCCAGTCCGGCGGCTGTCCCCGCGGCACCCGGCCCTCTCCCTCCGCCCAGAGCAGCAGCAGCCCGAGCGCGTGCTTGCACGGCACCTTGCGGCTCGGGCAACTGCACCTGTACGCCGCCCCGGAGACGTCCGTGACATCGACGACCGTCCGGTACGGCTCGGTGCCGCCGCCCTCGCACAGTCCCCATACCGCCCCCTCCTCGGAACCGCCCGCCCCGGACCACGGCCCGGCCGCGCCGAGTCGGCGGCCCGCTTCGCGTGACGCGTCGTCAGGTGCCAGTGCCAGCACCCGGTCCGCGGTCCAGCGCACCCCCTGCTGAGTCATGCCATCGAAGGTAGATCCCGCCACTGACAATCGCCCCGGGCAGCGAGAAGCCGCAGGTCAGAGCGATTGTCAGTGGGATGGTGCACCGTGGGGACCAGATCCGAACCGGCCGAGCTGGAGGGGGACTCAGCCATGCCTGTCTCCGTTGAACCGACGTCCGCCGACCCGGGCCGGAGCGCGTCCGCGCCCGCGCACACCGGCTCCGCCCCCGGCCCCGCGGGCACGGCGCAGGGGCAGGCGCTGCGCCCGCACGCCGAGGACGCCTTCGCCGCCGAACTGGCCGCCCTGGCCGCGCGGGACGACCGGCCGCGCCCGGCCCGCTGGAAGCTGTCGCCGTGGGCCGTGGCGACGTACCTGCTCGGCGGCACCCTGCCGGACGGCACGGTGATCACACCGAAGTACGTGGGCCCGCGGCGGATCGTCGAGGTCGCCGTCAGCACCCTCGCCACCGACCGCGCGCTGCTCCTGCTCGGCGTGCCCGGCACCGCGAAGACCTGGGTGTCCGAGCACCTGGCGGCGGCGGTCAGCGGCGACTCGACCCTGCTGGTGCAGGGCACGGCCGGCACCCCGGAGGAGGCGATCCGCTACGGCTGGGACTACGCGCGGCTGCTCGCGCACGGCCCCAGCCGCGAGGCCCTCGTGCCCAGCCCGGTCATGCGGGCCATGGCGGAGGGGATGACCGCCCGCGTGGAGGAGCTGACCCGCATCCCGGCCGATGTGCAGGACACGCTCATCACGATCCTGTCGGAGAAGACGCTGCCGATACCGGAGCTGGGCCAGGAGGTGCAGGCGGTCCGCGGCTTCAACCTGATCGCCACGGCCAACGACCGCGACCGCGGTGTCAACGAGCTGTCCAGCGCCCTGCGCCGCCGCTTCAACACCGTGGTGCTGCCGCTGCCGGAGAGCGCCGAGGCGGAGGTCGGCATCGTCGCGCGCCGCGTGGAGCAGATCGGCCGCTCCCTCGACCTGCCGGCCGTGCCGGAGGGCATCGACGAGATCCGCCGCGTCGTGACCGTCTTCCGCGAGCTGCGGGGCGGTGTGACGGCCGACGGGCGGACGAAGCTGAAGTCACCGAGCGGCACGCTGTCCACCGCCGAGGCGATCTCCGTCGTCACGGGCGGCCTCGCGCTGGCCGCCCACTTCGGTGACGGCGTGCTGCGGCCGGGCGATGTCGCCGCCGGTCTTCTCGGGGCCGTCGTCCGCGATCCGGCGGCCGACCGCGTCATCTGGCAGGAGTACCTGGAGACGGTCGTGCGGGAGCGGGACGGCTGGAAGGACTTCTACCGCGCCTGCCGGGAGGTGAGCGTGTGATCTGCCGGGCGGGGAGGCCGGCGGCCGGCGCCGGAGGGCCGGACGGCGGAAGGTGGCACGGGACGGCCGCGGGGGCGAGGGGGACGGTGTGACGGGCGAGGACAGGCCCCGGGGCGGCGGCGGAGCGGGGGCGGAGCCGCTGCTGCTCGGGGTGCGCCACCACGGGCCGGGATCGGCGCGGGCGGTGCGGGCGGCGCTGGACGCGGCCCGGCCGCGGGTGGTGCTGATCGAAGGTCCGCCCGAGGCGGACGCCCTCGTCCCGCTGGCCGCCGCGGAGGGCATGCGTCCACCGGTCGCCCTGCTCGCCCACGCCGCCGACGAACCAGGGCGGTCGGCGTTCTGGCCGCTGGCCGGGTTCTCCCCGGAGTGGGTCGCCCTGCGCTGGGCCCTCGAACACGGCGTCCCGGCCCGCTTCATCGACCTTCCGGCCGCGCACACCCTGGCCTGGGACACAGCGGAGGGGGACGCACCGGGGGACGACGCGCCGAAGGAGGACGCACCGGAGGGGGACGCGGCCGGGGGCCCGCCCGCCGGCCCACGCGGTCCCGGTACCGGCGCGGGCGGCGGGCCCGTCCCCGACGCCCGGATCGACCCGCTGGCCGTGCTGGCCGGGACCGCCGGCTACGACGATCCCGAGCGCTGGTGGGAGGACGTCGTCGAGCACCGGGGCGCCGGCGCCGGGGACGCGCTCGCGCCGTTCGCCGCGCTGGAGGAGGCCATGGGCGCCCTGCGCGAGACGTACGGGGACGGCGGACACGAGCGGGACCTGGTCCGCGAGGCGTACATGCGGCTCCAGCTGCGGGCGGCGCGACGCGAGTACGCCGGCGGCGTGGCCGTGGTGTGCGGGGCCTGGCACGTGCCGGGGCTGCGGCGCGCGACGACCGTCGCCGCCGACCGGGCGCTGCTGAAGGGCCTGCCCAAGCTCAAGGTGGACCTGACCTGGGTGCCGTGGACCCACCGCAGGCTGTCGCGGGCGAGCGGGTACGGGGCGGGCATCGACGCGCCGGGCTGGTACGGGCATCTGTTCGGCGCGCCGGACCGGCCCGTCGAGCGGTGGCTGACGAAAGTGGCGGGCCTGCTGCGGGACGAGGGCCGGATGGTCTCCTCCGCCCACGTCATCGAGGCGGTGCGGCTGGCGGAGGCGCTGGCCGCGCTGCGCGGCAGGCCGCTGCCCGGGCTCGGCGAGACGACCGACGCCGTGCGGGCGGTGATGTGCGAGGGCGCGGAGGTGCCGCTGGCGCTGGTACGGGACCGGCTGGTCGTGGGCGACGTACTGGGGGAAGTGCCGCCGGAGGCGCCGGCGGTGCCCCTCCAGCGCGACCTCCACCGGCTCCAGCGGCGACTGCGGCTCAGACCGGAGGCCGGGGAGCGGGAACTCGAACTGGACCTGCGCAAGGAGACCGACGCCGGACGCGGCAGACTGCTGCACCGGTTGCGGCTGCTCGGCGTCCCCTGGGGCGAACCGGCCGCCTCGCGCGGCAGCACGGGCACCTTCCGGGAGACCTGGCGGCTGCGCTGGGAGCCGGAGCTGTCCGTGCGGGTCGCCGAGGCCGGGGTGTGGGGGACGACCGTGCTCACCGCCGCGACCGCCAAGGCGGAGGCGGACGCCATCGCCGCGCACGACCTCGCCGAGGTCACCGCGCTCGCCGAGCGGTGCCTGCCGGCCGGTCTGCCGAGGGCGCTGCCCACGGTGATGCGGATCCTCGCCGAACGGGCGGCGCTCGACGCCGATGTCGGCCGGCTCGCGCGGGCCCTGCCGGCCCTGGTCCGCGCCCTGCGCTACGGCGATGTGCGCGGCACGGACACCGGGGCGCTGGCCGAGGTCGCCGCGGGCCTCACCGAGCGGATCTTCGTCGGCCTGCCCCCGGCCTGTACCGCCCTGGACGCGGAGGCGGCCGAGGAGATGCGGCGCCATGTGGACGCCGTCCACGGGGCGGTGGGGCTGCTCGGCGACGACCCGGCACCGGGCCACGGCGCTCTGCGCGGCCGGTGGCAGAAGGTGCTGCGGGCCCTGTCCGCGCGGGACAGCGTGCCCGGCGCCATCCGGGGACGTGCCCTGCGGCTGCTGCTGGACGACGGGGCGGTGGCCCCCGAGGAGGCCGAGCGGTCCATGGGCCTGGCGCTGTCGCGGGGGACACCGCCCGCGGACGCGGCCGCCTGGATCGAGGGCTTCGTCGGCGGCGGCACCGGCGGAGGCATGCTCCTGGTCCACGACGAACGGCTGCTCCGGCTGGTCGACACCTGGCTGACCGGCGTGCCCGCGGAGGCGTTCACCGAGGTGCTGCCGCTGCTGCGGCGGACCTTCTCGGCGTACGAGCCGGGTGTGCGCCGCACCCTGGGCGAACTGGCCCGGCGGGGACCGGGGCGGTGGGGGAGCGCGGCGGGTACCGGTCCCGGTCTGCCCGGTTTCGCCGCCGAGCTCGACGCCGAGCGCGCCGACGCCGTGCTTCCGGTGGTGCGGCTGCTGCTGGGCGGGGGCGGCCCCGGCCGTTCCGGTGGCGCCGTGGGCCGCGCGGGCGGCCGGGGCGCGCCGGATGACGGGGACCGGCAGCACAGTGGGGACGACGACCTGGTGGGGGCGGACGGATGACGGGCGAGCCGGTGGACATGGCACGGGAACGGCTGCGGCGGTGGCGGCTGGTGCTCGGGGGCGACGCGGCCGACGGCACCGGCAGCTCGCTGTCCGGGGCGGACGCCGCGATGGACAGGGCGCTCGCCGCGCTCTACGGGAAGGAGGAGACGACGCGCGGCGGCCGGGACCGTTCGGCGGGGCTGGGCGCCTCGGCGCCGTCCGTGGCGCGCTGGCTGGGGGACATCCGGACGTACTTCCCGGCCTCCGTCGTCCAGGTCATGCAACGGGACGCCATCGACCGGCTGGGCCTGGCCACGCTCCTGATGGAGCCGGAGATGCTGGAGGCCGTGGAGCCCGACATCCACCTCGTCGGCACCTTGCTGACGCTCCACCAGGCGATGCCGGAGACGACGAGGGAAACGGCGCGGGCCGTCGTCCGCACGGTCGTCCAGGACCTGGAGAAGCGGCTCGCCGCGCGGACCCGGTCCACGCTCACCGGCGCCCTGGACCGCAGCGCCCGCGTCAGCCGCCCCCGCCACCACGACATCGACTGGAACCGCACGATCGCCGCCAACCTCAAGCACTACCTGCCGGAACACCGGACGGTCGTCCCGGAGCGGCTCGTCGGATACGGGCGGGCGTCCCGCTCGGTGCGCAAGGAGGTCGTCCTCTGCGTCGACCAGTCGGGATCGATGGCGGCCTCGGTGGTCTACGCGTCCGTGTTCGGGGCGGTGCTGGCGTCGATGCGGTCGATCGCCACCAGGCTCGTCGTCTTCGACACGGCGGTCGTCGACCTCACGGACCAGCTGGACGACCCGGTCGACGTCCTGTTCGGCACCCGGCTCGGAGGCGGCACGGACATCAACCGGGCGCTGGCCTACTGCCAGTCGCGGATCACCCGGCCCACCGAGACGGTGGTGGTGCTGATCAGCGACCTCTACGAGGGAGGCATACGGGAGGAGATGCTCAAGCGGGTGGCGGCGATGAAGGCGTCGGGGGTGCGGTTCGTGACGCTGCTCGCGCTGTCGGACGAAGGGGCGCCCGCGTACGACCGGGAGCACGCGGCGGCGCTCGCCGCGCTGGGCGCACCGGCCTTCGCCTGCACGCCCGATCTGTTCCCCGAGGTGATGGCGGCGGCGATCGAGAAACGGCCCCTCCCGGTGCCGGACCGCGGGTGACACCGATGACCCCGGTGAGTGGCTTGAACGCGTCCGGCAAACCGGACATGACTGACCATCGGCAACAGGGGGCTTGCGCGACCTCGGGCGGTCCGTGCGAGGATCGACGCCGCCTCGGCGGAGTGTGACGCTCCGCCGGACGTACCGCGCGGGGCCGGCTGCTCGCCCTCCGCGCCACTCGTTCGCCGCACGGAGGAACCTTCCCCTCTTGACCTGGTCAGCAGCCCTGCCCGGTGCCGCTCTGCGCGGGATGCGCACGGCGGCCGGGCGGCATGCCCTGCGTCTGGTGCTGCTGGCGGGCGCGTTGTTCGTGCTCGGGCTGCTCTTCGGGGGGCGGGCACAGGCGGCCGAGGACCGGCCGCAGGCGGCCCCGGCCGGCACTGCCGTGGCGTCGGCCGGCACCACCGTCGCCGCGTCCGGAGCCGCGACGCCGGACTCCGGATCGTCGCCGCACCCCGGTCCGGTCCCGGTACGGCTTTCGGTGACCGGGGCCAGCGGGGCGACCGGGGCGATCGGGGCGACCGGTCCGGGCGGGCAGGTCGTCGGGGCCGCGGCCGATCGGGTCGTGAGGCCGGTCGGGCAGCAGGTCGCGAAGCCGGTCGGAGAGGTTTTGGGCACGGTCGGGCAGGCCGTCGGGGCCGTGGCCGAGGGGCTCGGCGCGGCGCACGCGGCGCTGCCACCGCTGGAGACGTTGCCCTTCGTCCCGCCGCTGCCCGACGGAAGCCCCGGCCGCCCCGGCGTCCCCGCGCCCGGCCCCGGTCTCCCCGGCGTTCCCGGCCGCCCCGGCGACGCCGACGCGCCGGGGCTCCCCGACGGGCCCGCGGTGCCCGGCCTGCCGGAGGCTCCTGTTCCGCCGGCGGCCCCCGCTCCGCCGGAATCCCCCGCCTGGCGGGACGTCCGCGTCCTTCCGGACCACCTGCTTCCCGGTCACCGCCTCCCGGCGCCGATCGCGTCGGTGCCGCCGCAAGGCGGTCTCGGAGCCGACGAGCCGTCGCCCGCTCCCCACGCCCCCGTCTCCGACCGACGGACAGGTGCGGCCACCACGGCCACCACGCCCCTGGTCACGGCACACGGGACCGAGTGCCGTCACGCCACCGGGGACGACGTTCCGCCCGCCGGCGGACACCGCGCCGCCACGCCCGGCGGTTCCGCCCCCGCCGACCGGGCACCGGCCGGTGACCCGGACAGCACGCTGGGCAACCGGTCCGCGGGTGACAACGGCGCCCCGCGCCACGGGGACGCGCACGCCGTCACCGTGAACCACCAGGTGCCGCTGCGCCTCGAGCCCGGCGCCGTCGCGCGCGCCGCCGCGGCCGGGACCCAGGACCGGCACCGGGACGTTCCCCTCTTCCCCGCCTAGGGCAGGCCCGTCCCCGGGCCGTAGACCCGCCGTGGACCCGCCGCGCGAGCGCGCGGCGCGGATTCGCCCAGCCGTCCGGACCGCGCTGCGCCGCACACAAGCACGGTTGCCCCCGGCCACGCGCAAGGACGTCCACCCGGCCCCCCACACGGCGTACGACCCCCGCCTGGCCGCCTGGCCGTCGGACCGCTTGGCCGCCCGGCCGACTGTTCGGCCCCGGCGCACGACGCGCCGGGCCGCACGCCACAGGACTCCGCGGACCGTCAGGCGCCGGACGAGCCGAAATCCGTCGGCCCCGTCCGGCCGAAACCCCGCGGAAGGGCGGCCGGCCCCCTGGGGAGGGGATACCGGCCGCCGCACCCCGGGGACCGCGCAGGAGTGCGCGGCCCTCCGGGGCTGTTCAACGGGCCTCACCGGGTGAACCCCAGCCCGGTGAGGCCCTCCACGGCACGGACGCCGCGGCGTCACCCCGCCGGCACGGCGCCCGCACGGCATCCGCCCCGCACGGGCACCGCACCGGCACGCGGTGCCACGAAGACCGGCATCATGTGACAGGTATCACCGCTCACGTGTGAGATGTGATTTAGAGAGCCCTGCCCAGCGGCGATAACCTGCGAGACGGACATGCCGCGCGCTCGGACACCGTGTGCGCTTCCCTTGTGACACATGCGGTCGTCACGTTGCCCTTCGCGGCACGCCCACGCATCCAACGAACCGCGAGATCACTGATAGGGACGGAAGCGCGTGGACCTGTTCGAGTACCAGGCGAGGGACCTCTTCGCCAAGCACGATGTACCGGTGCTGGCCGGTGAAGTCATCGACACGCCTGAGGCGGCGCGCGAGATCACCGAGCGGCTGGGCGGCAAGTCCGTCGTCAAGGCGCAGGTGAAGGTCGGTGGTCGCGGCAAGGCCGGCGGCGTGAAGCTGGCCGCCACCCCGGACGAGGCCGTCGCCCGCGCGACGGACATCCTCGGCATGGACATCAAGGGCCACACGGTCCACAAGGTGATGATCGCCGAGACGGCTCCGGAGATCGTCGAGGAGTACTACGTCTCCTTCCTCCTCGACCGTGCCAACCGCACCTTCCTCTCCATCGCCTCCGTCGAGGGCGGCATGGAGATCGAGGAGGTGGCGGCGACCCGCCCCGAGGCCGTCGCGAAGATCGCCATCGACGCGATCGACGGTGTGGACGAGGCCAAGGCCCGCGAGATCGTCGAGGCCGCCAAGTTCCCGGCCGAGGTCGCCGACCAGGTCGTCAACGTCCTCGTCAAGCTGTGGGACGTCTTCGTCAAGGAAGACGCGCTGCTGGTCGAGGTGAACCCGCTGGCCAAGGTGGCCTCCGGTGACGTCATCGCGCTCGACGGCAAGGTGTCCCTCGACGACAACGCCGAGTTCCGCCACCCCGAGTTCGAGGAGCTCCACGACAAGGCGGCGGCCAACCCGCTCGAGGCCGCGGCCAAGGAGAAGAACCTCAACTACGTCAAGCTGGACGGCGAGGTCGGCATCATCGGCAACGGCGCCGGTCTGGTCATGTCCACCCTGGACGTGGTCGCGTACGCCGGTGAGAGGCACGACGGCGTCAAGCCCGCCAACTTCCTCGACATCGGCGGCGGCGCCTCGGCCGAGGTCATGGCGAACGGCCTGGAGATCATCCTGGGCGACCCGGACGTCAAGTCCGTCTTCGTCAACGTCTTCGGCGGCATCACCGCCTGCGACGCCGTCGCCAACGGCATCGTGCAGGCCCTGGAGCTCCTCAAGAGCAAGGGCGAAGAGGTCAACAAGCCGTTGGTCGTGCGCCTCGACGGCAACAACGCCGAGCTGGGCCGCAAGATCCTCAACGACGCCAACCACCCGCTGGTCCAGCAGGTGGACACCATGGACGGCGCGGCCGACAAGGCCGCCGAGCTGGCTGCTGCCGCGAAGTAAGGGACGAGGTACCAGAACACCATGGCTATCTTCCTCACCAAGGAATCCAAGGTCATCGTCCAGGGCATGACCGGCTCCGAGGGCCAGAAGCACACCCGTCGCATGCTGGCCTCCGGTACCAACATCGTCGGCGGCGTGAACCCGCGCAAGGCGGGCACCACGGTCGACTTCGACGGCACCGAGGTACCGGTCTTCGGCACCGTCAAGGAGGCCATCGAGAAGACCGGCGCCGACGTCACGGTCATCTTCGTCCCGGAGAAGTTCACCAAGGACGCGGTCGTCGAGGCCATCGACGCCGAGATCCCGCTCGCGGTCGTCATCACCGAGGGCATCGCGGTGCACGACACGGCGTCCTTCTGGGCGTACGCCGGCAAGAAGGGCAACAAGACCCGCATCATCGGCCCGAACTGCCCCGGCCTGATCACCCCCGGCCAGTCGAACGCCGGCATCATCCCGGCCGACATCACCAAGCCGGGCCGCATCGGCCTGGTGTCGAAGTCCGGCACGCTGACGTACCAGATGATGTACGAGCTGCGGGACATCGGCTTCTCCACCTGCGTCGGCATCGGCGGTGACCCGATCATCGGCACCACCCACATCGACGCCCTGAAGGCCTTCCAGGACGACCCCGACACCGACCTGATCGTCATGATCGGCGAGATCGGCGGCGACGCCGAGGAGCGGGCCGCGGCCTTCATCAAGGACAACGTGACCAAGCCGGTCGTCGGCTACGTCGCGGGCTTCACCGCGCCCGAGGGCAAGACCATGGGTCACGCGGGCGCCATCGTCTCCGGTTCCTCCGGCACCGCACAGGCCAAGAAGGAGGCCCTGGAGGCGGCGGGCGTCAAGGTCGGCAAGACCCCGACCGAGACGGCCAAGCTGGCGCGCGAGATCCTCGCCGGCTGATCAGCCTCGTCATACGGGCGGGCCCGCTCCCTCACCGAGGGGCGGGCCCTTCCGCGTGCTACCCCCGACCCGCCGCGTACGGCGGCTCAGCGGGCCTCCGGCCCCAGCCGCTGCGGGCCGCTGTGCGTCCGCTCCCGCAGCTTGGCCCGCAACGCCAGCTCCCCCTCCGACAGCGGCCCCGGCGCCACCCGCGGCGGCACCCCGCGCACCGTCGAGCCCGGAGGCACCGGCGGCTCGTAGTGCGTGGGAGCCGTCCGCAGGGTGAGCGCCGTGGTGCCGATCAGGACGGCGGTGAAGGCGATGGCGGCCCGGGCCCAGACGCGGGCCCGGCGCTCACTGCCCCGGCGCACGGAGGGCGGTTCGGCCGCCCGGAGCCGCTCGCCGGCGCCCAGCCCGGCCAGCCGCCGGTGCAGTTCCCCGGGGTCCGCCAGGCCGGGCAGCCGGGCGGCGACCGCCTCCCGCGCGCGCAGCAGCCGGTTCGCCGCCGCCGGGGTGCTCGCCTCGGTCTCCGCCGCCGTCTCCGGCAGGTTCAGGCCGATACCGTCGTACAGCAGCAGGGTGCGGCGGTAGTGGGGCGGGAGGCTCAGCAGGACGTTCATCAGGGCGCGCTCGTCGCGGTCGGCGGGCGGCGGCTCGGGGAACCGGTAGCGGGGGCGGAACCGGTGCCAGGGGGAGAGCGCGTAGTCGTACGCCGCCGCCCGCACCCAGCCCGCCGGGTCACGGTCCCGGGCCACCTCCGGCCACTGCTCCCAGGCCCGCTGGAAGGCCCGCTCGACCGACTCGCGCGCCAGCTCCCGGCGCCCGGTCAGCACGAAGGTCTGCCGGACCAGCTCGGGCGCGCAGAAGGCGTAGAGCGCGTCGAACGCCTGAGCGGGAGTGAGGCCGGGCGGTGGCGCGGGGGGCGCGGACCCGGACCCGTCACCGGAGGGCCGGCCTCCGGTGGACGCGGGACCGCCGGCGGGCCGGGGCCGCCCGCCGGCCCGAGCGGCGGGATCCCCGGCGGACCCGGACCCGGACCCGGGCGCGGGCGCGGGGGCGGCCTCGGCGCCGGACGCGGTTTCCGGCGGCGGCACCGCGGCCTCGTCGTCCGCGCTCCGCGGGGCCCCGGCCGCCCGGTCCGCCGGCCCGGCGGACGCCGGTCCGGCCGCCAGCGTGGTCAGCAGCTTCGCGTACGCCTCCCCTTTCCGGCCGCGCGGGGTGGCGCGTCCCGTCTCCCACGCGCGCACCGTGCCGCGGCTGACGCCCAGGCGCGCCGCGACCTGAGCGTGCGTCAGCGAGGCTGCCTCGCGCAGGCGCCGGCGCGTCTCGGGGGGAGGGAACGGGGTCGCCGGGCTCCGCGTCACAGGGCGCCCCTCCGAACGCTCCGTACATAAAGGTACATAAACGTATATTGAGCGACACGTCGGAGGTTCGCCTGTTACGCGGGGGAAGCGCGTGTCGTTGGGAGCATGGCGGGCGTGATCCCCGCGACCGCTCGCCGCACGCTGTTGTCCCTGCTGCGCGCCCTGCTGCGCCTCCTGCGCCACGACCGTCCGCCCGGTCTGCCCGCGGGGCTGCTGGGCGGCGCGGTCGCGGCGGGCCTGGGTCTCGGGGTGTTCGCCGTGCTGGTGATGGTGGTGTGGGTCGGCTCGCCGTACCCCGACAGCGGCCCCGGCGGCGCGCTGCATGTCGCCGCCGCGCTGTGGGTGCTGGCGCACGGCGCCGAACTGGTCCGCGCCGACACGCTGTCCGGCACCCCCGCGCCCGTCGGCGTCGCGCCGTTGCTGCTGTCCGTGCCGCCCGCGTGGCTGATCCACCGGATGGCACGGGACGCGGTGGCCGGCGGCCTGGCGATGGGGGAGGGCGGCGCCGGCGCCGGTCCGCCGCCGGTGCCGCCCCGCGTCGCCTGGACGGGCGTCGTGCTCGGCTACCTCGGCGTCGCCCTGCCCGCCGCGCTGTACGCCGCCGGGGGCGCGCTGCGGCCCGCGTGGGGCACGACGGTGGTGTGCCTGCCGCTGTTCGTCATGGGCGTGGCGGGCGCGGGCGTGTGGGCGGCGCACGGCCGCCTGGGCGGGCCGGTGCGGCGGCTGCTGGACGCCCTGCCCGAGGTGCCGCGGCACCTGCTCGTCGGGCCGGACGGGGGCCTGGGCGTCGCCGCGCGGGCCGCGGGGGCCGGGGTGGCGGTGCTGGCCGGGGGCGGCGCGCTGCTGCTGGCGGTGTCCCTGGTGTGGCACGGCGGGGCGGTCCGGGCGGCGTTCGGCCGGCTGGCGGAGGGATGGGCCGGGGGGTTCGCGGTCCTCGTGCTGTGCGTGGCGCTGGTGCCGAACGCGGCGGTGTGGGCCGCGTCGTACGCCCTCGGCCCCGGCTTCGCGGCCGGTGCCGGGCACATGGTGGGGCCCTTCGCCTCCGCGCCCGCGCCGCTGCCGCCGTTCCCGCTGCTGGCGGCGGTACCGCAGGCGGAGCCGGGTACGCCGCTGCACGCGGCGTCCGCGGTGGTGCCGCTGGCGGCCGGGGCGGCCGTGGGGTGGTTCACGGGGCGCGCCTCGGCGGGGAGGACGGGCACCCGCGCGGACGGGTGGGAGCGGACGGCGGACAGAGGAGGACCGGACGGGACGGACGGCCCGGCCGGTTCCTGGACGTGGCGCCGCACCGCGGCGGGCGCCGGGCTGGCGGCCGTGGTGTGCGGCGTCGTGACCGCCCTGCTCGCGGCGCTGGCGGGCGGCCCGCTCGGGGTGGCCGCGCTCGCCCGGTTCGGGCCGGTGTGGTGGCAGGTCGGCGCCGTCACCCCGGTGTGGATCGCGGTGGTGGCGGTGCCGACGGCGATCGGAGTACGGAAGTGCCGGCGCTGGACGGCGGCGCAGCGGAGGAAGTCCGGGGCGGGACAGTCCCGTGGGACTCGGGGAACGGCCGGGACGGCGAGGGCGCGCACGTCCTGGCGGATCCCGGGAACGCGCTGGAGGCCGGCGGCGCGCAGGCTCTGGCGGGGGGCGCGCACGCTCTGGAGGACGATCCCGGAAACGCTCCGGGCGCAGGCGGCGGCGCGCGGAAACCGGCGCGCGCCCGGCGGGCGGCCGCCGGGCGCGCGCAGGACGCCGGAGGCGGCGGATGCCCGGCGGGCGGAACCGGTCCGGCGAGCCCGGGACACCTCCGCGGCGGGCGGCCCGTCCGCACGCGGATCGCGGGTGCCCCCCGGGTAGCCACCGCGCGCCGCGCACGACGGGCCCGGCGGGGCCGCACGCCTCGCGCGACGGGCCCGCCGGGGCCACGCGTCGCCCGATGACGGGCCTCTCAGCCCTCGTCCCCCAGCACGCTGCGCAGCTCGTCCGGCAGCAGTCTGCTGCACGACTGCTTGGCCTCGTTGGTCAGGGCGTCGCTGCGGCAGGTGTAGTAGTCGCTGTAGACGAGCTGGGCGGCGAAGGAGGCCGCGATGAGCAGAAGCGCCAGGGAGGCCGTGACCAGGCCGCTGACGGCGGCGGTGGTCTGCGGGCGCGAGGCCGTCTCGGGCGCCGGGGTCCGCGCCGGGGTGTCCGGGTCCGCCGCGGTGCGCGGCTTGGCGCGCAGGGCGCTGATGCCCCAGTAGAGGGCCAGGGCGCCGAGGAACAGGGCCAGGTACGGCCAGCCGAAGAGCGCGAAGAAGAAGGCCCACATGCCGCACAGCAGCGAGTAGCGGGCGCGGCGCTGGGCGGGGTCCGTCGGGTCCCAGCGCGGGCCGGCGCCGCCGCCCGGGCCCCCCGGGCCGGTGCCGGGTCCGCCGGGGCGCTCGCCGAAGCCGCCGGGCGAGCGGCCGGGCTGCCGGTCGCTCCACTGCCGGCCCCACGGGGACCCGCCGTCGCCCCGCCCGCCGTCTTTGCCACCGGGGTGCCGCGGCCGCCAGGGACGGTCCGGCGTCCCCTCCGGCGGCGGCGCGAAGGGGTTGTCGTCCGTGGCCGCGCCGCCCCGGTCGCCGCCGTCGTTCTTCCCGTCCGAGGGCGCGTCGGGCGGCGAGGCGGGGCGCTCCCGCAGCACCAGGCCGCTGTGCTCCCCTCCCTGCGCCGACTGCTGGGGGAGCGTGAGGAGTCGCAGGCTGCGGTCCGGCATCAAATGAGCGTCTTCCCCTTGGTAGTACGGCGTGCGTACGGCTTGCTACGACTGGTCTGGCTGGTCTGGCTGGCCCGACGGGAGCGGAGCGGCCCGGAGAGGTCCGGGTCCCCCGGCTCCGTCACCCCATGAACGCGCGGTGCGCGGGAGGCGTTCCCGAACCGGCCCCCTCCCAGACGCTACCTCCCGGCCGGGCCCCCGTCCCGTGGGGGCCGCCGGGTGTGCCGGTATCGTTGCTGGCGGTCGGCTGCTTCGTAGACTTCCCCGTATCCCGGGGCGGGAGGCATTCGTACGACCGTACAAAACGATCCGTGCGGGCCGACCGTACGGACCCGCTTTCCCGAGAAAGGGCCCCCATCGTGGCCGCCAAGCCCGTGGCCAAGCGCCTCGTCGTGCTGGTCTCCGGATCCGGCACCAATCTCCAGGCGCTCCTCGACGAGATCGCCGCCACCGGCCCGGAGACCTACGGAGCCGAGGTCGTGGCCGTCGGCGCCGACCGGGACGGCATCGAGGGGCTCGCGCGCGCCGAGCGGGCCGGGCTGCCCACCTTCGTGTGCCGCGTGAAGGACCACGCCACCCGCGGGGAGTGGGACGCGGCGCTCGCCGAGGCCGTCGCCTCCTACGAGCCGGACCTCGTCGTCTCGGCCGGGTTCATGAAGATCGTGGGGAAGGAGTTCCTCGCGCGGTTCGGCGGGCGGTTCGTCAACACCCACCCCGCCCTCCTCCCCAGTTTCCCGGGGGCCCACGGCGTGCGGGACGCGCTCGCGTACGGCGCCAAGGTCACCGGCTGCACCGTCCACTTCGTCGACGACGGCGTCGACACCGGGCCGATCATCGCGCAGGGCGTGGTGGAGATCCGGGACGAGGACGACGAGAGCGCTCTGCACGAGCGCATCAAGGAAGTCGAGCGAAGGCTGCTCGTCGATGTCGTGGGGCGGCTCGCCCGCCACGGCTACCGCATTGAGGGACGAAAGGTAGTAATCCAGTGACCGCCGACAGCAACAAGCGGCCGATTCGCCGGGCGCTCGTCAGCGTCTACGACAAGACCGGGCTGGAGGAGCTCGCGAACGGCCTGCACGAGGCCGGTGTCGAGCTGGTCTCCACCGGCTCCACCGCCGCCCGGATCGCCGCCGCCGGCGTCCCCGTCACCAAGGTCGAGGAGCTCACCGGCTTCCCCGAGTGCCTCGACGGCCGCGTCAAGACCCTGCACCCCAAGGTGCACGCGGGCATCCTCGCCGACCTGCGCCTGGACGCCCACCGGCAGCAGCTCGACGAGCTCAGCGTCGCCCCGTTCGACCTGGTCGTGGTCAACCTCTACCCGTTCCGCGAGACGGTCGCCTCGGGCGCCACCCCCGACGAGTGCGTCGAGCAGATCGACATCGGCGGTCCCTCCATGGTCCGCGCCGCCGCGAAGAACCACCCCTCCGTCGCCGTGGTCACCAGCCCCGCCCGGTACGGGGACGTCCTCGCCGCGGTCAAGGACGGCGGCTTCGACCTGGCCGCCCGCAAGCGCCTGGCCGCCGAGGCGTTCCGGCACACGGCCGCCTACGACGTGGCGGTCGCCTCCTGGTTCGCCTCCGAGTACGCCCCGGTCGACGACTCGTCGTTCCCCGACTTCCTCGGCGCCACCTGGGACCGCGCGCACACCCTGCGCTACGGCGAGAACCCGCACCAGCCCGCCGCCCTGTACGTCTCCGGCACCGGCGGCCTCGCCGAGGCCGAGCAGCTGCACGGCAAGGAGATGTCGTACAACAACTACACGGACACGGACGCCGCCCGCCGTGCCGCGTACGACCACGCCGAGCCGTGCGTCGCGATCATCAAGCACGCCAACCCGTGCGGCATCGCCGTCGGCGCGGACGTCGCCGAGGCGCACCGCAAGGCGCACGCCTGCGACCCGCTGTCGGCGTTCGGCGGCGTGATCGCCGTGAACCGGCCGGTCAGCAAGGAGATGGCCGAGCAGGTCGCGGAGATCTTCACCGAGGTCATCGTGGCGCCCGGCTACGAGGACGGCGCGCTGGAGATCCTCACCAAGAAGAAGAACATCCGCGTGCTGCGCGCCCCCGAGGCGCCCGCCGCGCCCGTGGAGATCAAGCCGATCGACGGCGGCGCCCTCCTCCAGGCCGCCGACCGCCTCCAGGCCGAGGGCGACGACCCGGCCACCTGGACCCTCGCCAGCGGCGAGGCCCTGTCCGAGGCGGAGCTGGCCGAGCTGGCGTTCGCCTGGCGGGCGTGCCGCGCGGTGAAGTCCAACGCGATCCTGCTGGCGAAGGACGGCGCCTCGGTCGGCGTCGGCATGGGCCAGGTCAACCGGGTCGACTCCTGCCGCCTCGCCGTCGAGCGGGCCGGCGCGGAGCGCGCGCGCGGCGCGTTCGCGGCCTCGGACGCCTTCTTCCCGTTCCCGGACGGCCCCGAGATCCTGATCGAGGCCGGGGTCCGGGCCATCGTCCAGCCCGGCGGTTCCATCCGCGACGAGCAGGTCGTCGAGGCCGCGAAGAAGGCCGGCGTGACGATGTACCTCACCGGCACCCGCCACTTCTTCCACTGAGGTCCGCCGGTGATCCGGTGACTGGTGACGCCGTGACGCCGTGACGGCCGGGGCCTTCCGGCTCTCCCCCGAGGGAGCCGGAAGGCCCCGCGCGCGTCCCACCGTCCCGCGGGCCCGCCGCCGGCACCACCTCGGACCTCTCAGGGTCACTTCCTCCCGGGCGGGGTGTACTCCTTGAGGTGGTGAGCGACGCGGTCGGCGTAGGCGCGGTGTTTCGGGGGAACCCCGCCCGCGTCGTTCACCTTCCGGTACGACGACCGGTAGGCGGCGGCGATCAGGACCCGGCGGTCGCCGGGCAGGCCGTCGTCCAGGCGCGGCGCGATCCAGCACAGGTAGCGGCCCATCGCGGGGATGGACTCGGCGGGCGGGAAGGGGGGTTCGGGAACGGACTCGGCGGGCGTGCCGTCCTCGTTCATCCACCAGCGCAGGACCGAGGGGGTCCAGCGGGCGATGCCGTACTCGTTCCGCCTCGGGTCGGACAGGTTCGGGTCGAAATCGCTCTCCACCTTCAGCATGGCCGCGATCAGGGGCGGGGTGACGTGCTCGTCCGCGCAGTCGTGCGCCGTCTCCACGATCAGCAGCCGGTACGCGGGCGGGATGCCCCGGTCGGTGCGCAGCTCGGAGGCGCCGTAGGAGACGGCGGCGGCCAGGGCGCCGGGCGCGGACTCCCGGCCGTCGGGGCTCCCGCCGCCCGCCCAGGTGCTGAGGGCGTAGCCGAGGGCGGTCACGGCCGTGGTGGCGCCCAGCGCCGCCGCGACGACGACGCGGCGGGTACGGCGGTGCGGCGACAGCCGGGGCAGGCGGGGCGTCCGGCCGGTGCCGGCCGCGGCCTCGACCCGCCGCAGCAGGGCTTCGGTGCCGACGCGGTCGCCGTGCGTCCGGGTCAGGCAGGACCGCACGATCTCCCGCCAGGGCTCGGGCAGTCCGGGCGCCAGCCGCAGCTGGTCGGTGCCCCGGGCGTAGGCCGCGGCGGCGTCGCGGCGGGCCGCGGGGGTGCCGCCGGGCAGCGGGAAGGAGCCGGTGAGCACGAGGTGGGCGAGGACGCCGAAGGCCCACACGTCGGCGGAGGGGCGGATGCGGCGCCCGCGTTCGCCGATCTCCGACCACAGCAGCTCGGGCGGGGTGTAGTCGGGGGTGGAGAAGGCGGGCGTGTAGGCGTGCGTGCCCTCCAGCTCGGCGGCCATGTTGAAGTCGGCCAGCCGCACCGAACCGTCCGCCATCAGCAGCACGTTGGCGGGCTTGAGGTCCCCGTGCACCCAGCCCGCCCGGTGGAGCTGGGCCAGCCCCGTGCAGACCTGGGCGAGCAGCACGGGCCCGGCCGGCGGGCGGGGCACCCCGGCCAGCAGCCCGGACAGGGAGCCCTCCGCCTTCTCCAGGACGAGGACGGTGGCGCCGTCCAGACGGGGGTTTTCGGGATCGTCGACGGTGAGGGTCTCGTACATCCGGATCAGCCGCGGCTGCCTCAGCCGGCGCAGCAGCGCCACCTCGCGTTCGATCAGTTCGCGCAGGTGGGCCAGTTGCCGGGGGGTGCCGGTGCCGGTCGCCAGGAACTTCAGGGCGGCGGTCCTCGGCAGGTCGTCCGCCCCGCCGGTGCGGCGGGCGGCGTACACGCTGCCGAAGGCGCCCGTCGCGATCGGCTCGCGCACCTCCCAGCGGCCCACCCGGTAGCCCCGGGGAACCGGCACCGCGTACGGTCCGGTCACCGGACCGCCCGTCCGGGCGGCGCCGTGAGGACCACGAGGTCGTCCTCGCGGACCAGGTCGAAGCGGAGCGCCAGGGAGACCAGCGACTCCTTCTTGCCGTTGAGCCGGTGACCCGGCTCGGCGCTCTCCGGGCCCGGCTTCAGGCGCAGTTTGACCGCCAGGTAGTCGATGTTCCACTGCACCGACGTGCGGGACGCGGCCGGCCAGGTCGGGCGCAGCCGCTCCACGACCTGCTCCACCGTGGGCAGCGGCGCGTGCGGCGCGCCGCGCAGCCGCGGCTCGCACAAGGCGGCCAGCACGGCGAAGTAGCGCTTGGTGCGGTCGACGGAGAAGGCGGGGGCGGTGGTCTCGCCGTCGCCGCCGCCCTCGGCGCGCAGGAAGTCGTGGCGCGGCGCCCACACCTCCACCGGCAGCAGATCGCCCGCGGCGGGCAGCACGATCCGCGAGAACTCGAACGGGACCGGCGCCTCCAGGCGCCCCGGGGCCACCTTGATGTGCTCGCCCGCCCCCTCCGGGTTCTCCACCACGTACGTCTGGTGGGCGCAGAGGTTGCTCAGCGTCCAGAAGGTGCCGTGGGCGGTGATCTCACCGGCCCGGCGGGACACCCCGTCGTGTGCGATCAGCAGGCCGCCGGGGTCCACGGACCGCCCGAAGGCGAGCCGTTCGCCGGGAGCCAGCCGGATCTGGGTGCGGTCACGGTCGTCCTCCGTGGTCGGCGGAGGTACCACGATGATGCTGTACAAGGTGCGTCTCCCCGTGCCTGACGGCTGTCCAGCCAGACTAGGGCGACGCGCCGGGGCCGTGTCCCCCTCGATCGGGTGAGACACGGCCCTGACGGATGAATGGCGCGGATGCGCCGCCCGCTGGGGTCAGCGCTGGACGACCATCGTGCTCGCGGCCTTGTCGTGCCAGCCCTGCTGGCGGCCGGACTTGTCCCAGAACGGGGACAGGTAGACCAGCAGCTGGCCGATGCCGCAGGCGAGGGAGCCGACGATCGGGATGATCCAGCGGATGAACGACGAACCCAGACCTGTCTTCTGGCCGGTGTCGGCCTTCACCACCCGCATGCCGAGCAGCATCTTCCCCAGCGTCGCGCCCACCAGGCCGACCATCAGCCACTCGTACAGGAGGCTGGCGATGCCGAGGATGAGGAAGACCGCCGTGAGCGGTCCCATCATGTCGGCGGCGGCGTCGTCGACGCAGGACTCGTAGGCGGGTGAATTCACGTCGCAGTCCTGGGCCGCACCGAACGAGCCCGCGACGCCGGCGATCAACAGAACGATGTAGACGATGCCGATTATCACGCCGTCGATCAGGCGTGCGCCGAGGCGCCGGCCCATGGAGGCGACCCGCGGTCCGGGGCCACCCGGGTAACCCGGCTGCTGCGGGTAGCCGTAGCCGGGCTGGCCGCCCTGCTGCGGGTAGCCGTAACCGGGCTGGCCGCCCTGCTGCGGGTAGCCGTAACCCGGCTGGCCGCCCTGCTGCGGATAGCCGGGCAGGCCCTGCTGGCCCTGCTGGCCCTGCTGGGGGTGACCGTAGGGGTTCTCGGGCGGGGGCGAGCCGAAACTCATGACGTTGAGCCTCCGTTGTGCTGCGGGGACGGAACGGATCCAGCGGAGGAACGTGCGTGCATGAGCGGTTTCCCCCCGATCGGACCGCGTTACTGCGTGTTCATCGTGGTGGGCCGGTGATTCCGTGTCCAGCTCACCTGCACAATGTTGTGCAAGCGCAACACCGGAGATCATGGCCGGGCGCCCTGTCCGCGGGGATCTGCGCCCCTCGGATTGGAACCGGGGGCGGGTCATCCGGGAGGATGGGGCCATGACCGCCCAGATTCTCGATGGCAAGGCCACCGCAGCCGCGATCAAGTCCGAACTGACCGCCCGCGTGGCGGCGCTGAAGGAGAAGGGCGTCACGCCCGGCCTCGGCACCGTCCTCGTCGGCGACGACCCCGGCAGCCAGAAGTACGTCGCCGGCAAGCACCGCGACTGCGCCCAGGTGGGCATCGCCTCCATCCAGCGCGAACTGCCGGGCACGGCGACGCAGGAGGAGATCGAGGCGGTCGTCCGCGAACTGAACGAGGACCCGGCCTGCACCGGCTACATCGTCCAGCTGCCGCTGCCCAAGGGCATCGACGAGAACCGCATCCTGGAGCTGATGGACCCGGCCAAGGACGCCGACGGCCTGCACCCGATGAACCTCGGCCGCCTCGTGCTGAACGAACCGGCCCCGCTGCCCTGCACCCCCAACGGCATCCTGACCCTTCTGCGCCGCTACGGCGTGGAGATCAAGGGCGCCGAGGTCGTGGTCGTCGGCCGCGGCGTCACCATCGGCCGCCCCATGCCGCTGCTGCTGACCCGGCGCAGCGAGAACGCGACCGTGACCCAGTGCCACACCGGCACCCGCGACCTGTCCGCCCACCTCAAGCGCGCCGACATCGTCATCGCCGCGGCCGGCTCGCCGCACCTGATCCGCCCCGAGGACGTCAAGCCGGGCGCCGCCGTCCTCGACGTCGGTGTCTCGCGCAACGCCGACGGCAAGATCGTCGGCGATGTCCACCCGGACGTCGCCGAGGTCGCCGGCTGGATCTCCCCCAACCCCGGCGGTGTCGGGCCGATGACCCGGGCGCTGCTGCTGGTCAACGTGGTCGAGGCGGCGGAGCGCAGTGTCGGCTGACGAGGGCGCCCGGCACCCGGAGGACATCACGGTCCCGGACGCGGTCAGCGCGCCCGACGCCGAGGGCAGGCCGCGGCGCGTCACGCGCCGCTTCCCGCTGTTCACCCGGGACACCGCGCGCCCCGAGGGCAGCGGCCGGGCCGCGCCCCTGGGCGCCCCGGCCCCCGCCCGGCAGTGGCCGATCCTCGCCGTGCTGTCCCTGATCGGCGTCGGCCTGCTGCTGACCGCCCTGGACGTCTTCCGGTACGGCACGCTGCTGATCGGGGTCGCGCTGCTGGGCGGGGCCGCCCTGCGCTGGCTGCTGCCCGGCGTCGGCATGCTGGCCGTGCGGTCCCGCTTCACGGACATCGCCACCTACGGCGTCCTGGGCCTGGCCATCGCCCTGCTGGCGATGATGGCCCAGCCCCACCCGTGGCTGGAGATCCCGTTCCTGAAGGACACGCTGCACTTCACGGTCAGCGGCTGACCCGCGGGCCGGCCGCCGAGGCGGCGGGCCCGTCCTCTCCCCCGTCGGGGCCGGGCCGCCGCCGCGCAGGCGCCGCGCGGGTATCACGTCGTACGGGGAGACCACAGCACGTCATCGGGGGAAGAGGGGGTAGCGATGCCTCGTTGGAGGGACTTGCCGGACGAACTCGATCCGCAGCTCAGGGAGTTCGCCGGCCAGTTGCGCCGGCTCGTGGACCGCAGCGGTCTGAGCGTCGCGTCCGTGGCCGACCGCACCGGTTACGGCAAGACGTCCTGGGAGCGGTATCTCGACGGCCGGCTGCTGGCGCCCAAGGGCGCGATCGTGGCCCTGGCGGAGGTCACCGGGACCGATCCGGAGCACCTGACCACCGAGTGGGAGCTGGCCGAGCGCGCCTGGAGCCGTTCCGAGGCGCGGCGGGACGGGACCCTGGAGGCCATCCGGATCTCCCAGGCCGGAGCCGCCCTCGCCGACCCGGCAGCGCCGGAGCCCGGCGCCAAGGGCGGCAGGGCCGGCCGCCGGGGCCGCGACGCCACGGCCACCGGGCCCGGGGCCACCGGACCCGCCGGTGTGGCGCCCAGGCTCCCGCCGGTGCCGCCGCAGCCGACGGCGGCCGAGAGCCCGGACGCGCTGAGCGGCGGCACCCGTCCCGGCAGGTCTTCAGGCGGTACGTCCGGTGGCACGTCTGGTGGTTCGTCCGGCGGTATGTCCGGCGGTTCGTCCGGGGGCAACTCGTGGGGCGTGGCCGGGTACCGGGGGCCGTCACCGGCCGCGGGCCGCGCGGCGGGCGGTGCGCCCGGTGGCGCGGGGTCGGCCGAGGGCCCGGACGCGCTGAGCGGCGGCACCCGTCCCGGCAGGTCCTCAGACGGTACGTCCGGTGGTACGGCCAGTGGTTCGTCCGTTGGTACGTCCGGCGGTACGGCCAGTGGTTCGTCCGCTGGTACGTCCGGTGGTTCGTCCGGCGGGAACTCCTGGGGCGTGGCCGGGTACCGGGGGCCGTCACCGGCCGCGGGCCGCGCGGCGGGCGGTGTGCCCGGTGGCGCGGGGGCGGCCGAGGGCCCCGGGCGCGGAGCGCCGGGCGTGGGCGCGTACGGCGGACCGCCGCGGGGGGCCGGCCGGGGCGGCACCACCGGGAGCGGCACCGGCGGGGGCGGCACCACCGGCGGCGGCAAGCGGCTGGCGACGGCCCTCGCGGGGGTCGCCGGCAGTCGGCTGACGGCGTTCCTCGCGGGTGTCGTCGGTGCGCTGGTCGTCGTCGCCGGCGCCTTCTTCCTGCTGGACGGCGGCGACGACGCCGACGAGGGCGCGCGGAGCTCGTCCTCGCCCACCGTGAGCACCGATCCCCGCCTGCCGCCCGGCGTCAAGTGCAGCGGCGACCAGTGCACCGGCAAGGACGCCGAGGCGATGGGATGCAGCGGCGAGCTGGTGACCACCGCCCGGCAGGTCACGGTCGGCACGGCCGTCGTCGAGGTCCGCTACAGCAAGATCTGCGGTGCCGCCTGGGGTCGCGTCACCCAGGCCGCGCAGGGCGACGAAGTCCAGGTCAGCGCGGGCGGGACCCGGCAGACCGGCGCCGTCACGGAGGCCGGTGACACCCTCGCCTACACGCCCATGGTGGCCGTGCGGAAGGCCGGTGACGCCGTGGCGTGCGTGACGCTGGCCTCGGGGCAGAAGGGGTGCACCGGCTGAAGCCCGGGCGGCCCGTCCGGCGGCTCGGCCGCGGGCCCGGCGAAAAAACGGGAATCGGCCCCCGGCGACAGGCATGCCCGCCCCCGGTGGGGGAACGCGTACGACAACCCCCACGGGAGTCCGGCAACGGTATCCCCGTACGGCGGCCGCCTCGGTCCCTCCTCTCCCGGACCGGCGGCCGCCTCTTCATGTGCGTCGCCGCAGGTCCAGGCGGTGCCGGGCCGCGATCTGTGGGACGGGCCACACCCACCCGGCCGTGCGGGAGAGCGGATGCGCGATAGCCTGACGGCTGATCTCTCTTGATGCCAAGAGATCGATCATCCGCCCGGGGCGGGGACGCCCCACCGCCAGCTGTCATACGGAGAACGCCATGACCCGCACTCCCGTGAACGTCACCGTCACCGGCGCGGCCGGCCAGATCGGTTACGCCCTGCTCTTCCGCATCGCCTCCGGCCAGCTGCTCGGCGCGGACGTGCCGGTCAAGCTCCGCCTCCTGGAGATCACCCCGGCCCTGAAGGCCGCCGAGGGCACGGCCATGGAGCTCGACGACTGCGCGTTCCCGCTGCTCCAGGGCATCGAGATCAGCGACGACCCGAACGTCGCCTTCGACGGCGCCAACGTCGCCCTGCTCGTCGGCGCCCGCCCGCGCACCAAGGGCATGGAGCGCGGTGACCTGCTGGAGGCCAACGGCGGCATCTTCAAGCCGCAGGGCAAGGCCATCAACGACCACGCCGCGGACGACATCCGCGTGCTGGTCGTCGGCAACCCGGCCAACACCAACGCGCTCATCGCGCAGGCCGCCGCCCCGGACGTACCGGCCGAGCGCTTCACCGCGATGACCCGTCTGGACCACAACCGCGCGCTGACCCAGCTCGCGAAGAAGACCGGTTCGTCGGTCTCCGACATCAAGCGGCTGACCATCTGGGGCAACCACTCCGCCACCCAGTACCCGGACATCTTCCACGCCACCGTCGCCGGCAAGAACGCCGCCGAGGCCGTGAACGACGAGAAGTGGCTGGCCGAGGACTTCATCCCGACCGTCGCCAAGCGCGGCGCCGCCATCATCGAGGCCCGCGGCGCCTCGTCGGCCGCCTCCGCCGCCAACGCCGCCATCGACCACGTCTACTCCTGGGTCAACGGCACCCCGGAGGGCGACTGGGTCTCCATGGGCATCCCGTCGGACGGCTCCTACGGCGTCCCGGAGGGCCTGATCTCCTCCTTCCCGGTCACCTGCAAGGACGGCACGTACGAGATCGTCCAGGGCCTGGAGATCAACGAGTTCTCCCGCACCCGCATCGACGCCTCCGTCAAGGAGCTGGAGGAGGAGCGCGAGGCGGTCCGCGGCCTCGGCCTCATCTGACCCACGGCGCGATTCCGCGATCCCCGGGCCGCGACAGCGGCCCGGGGTCCGTCGTTTCCGGGGCCGGACCGGACCGCGGCCCTCTGTCGAGCCGCTCGCGCCCTGCGGATCGCCCGCGCACCGTACCGACGCGCTCTTGACATTCCGGTTTTGCCGCGCCGCCCGGTCCCCTATGCTGATGGGCCTTCAACTCGCCCGTCACAGGCACACGTTCGCATATCGGGGGAACGGCGTGAGTACCGCACACCTGCCGCAGCAACCACCGCCCGCGGAGCCCGGTCCGCCACCGGAGCCGCCACCCGTCGCACCGCACGCCAGCGAGGCCACCCGGCTGCTCTGCGCGGGCGCCTACCTGGATTCCGGTTACCGCGACCGCGTCATCGAGGAGCTGTACCTCGACGAACAGCGGATCGTCGCGCCCTCGCTCGGCTACGACGCCGCCCGCGTCCTCGCGCACGCGCTGCGCGCCCGGCGGCAGGAACTGCTGTGGGCCGCCGCCGTGATCGGGCTGTGGGTGGTCGGCCTGCCGCTGAGCGGCTGGCTGCTCGCCGGCTTCCTCTGGCCGAGCCTGCTGCTCGCCCTCGCGCCCTGGATCCGGGGCCGGGCCGAGCGGCCCGCCTTCTACCGGCGGATCCCGGCCTTCCTCCTGCGCTGGTGGGGCCGGGTCACCTTCGCGCTGTACCTGATCCTCACGGTCGTCGTCGGCTTCGGGGCCGGCTCCGGCGACGACCCCTCGTACGACGGCTACGACTCCTACGGCTACGGCGGCTCCGACGAGCCGGGCCTCACCGACGTGGTGGTCCCGGCCGCCGACGGCGTCGCCGAGCTGGCCGAGCCGTGGCAGGCGTGGTTCACGCTGGCGGTGTTCGCGCTGATCGCGCTGTGCACGGCCGCGCAGCGCAACCAGTTCGCCCGCGCGCTCGCCGCCGAACTGTCCCCGCGGCGCTTCCCGGACGTCGCCGGCGACCCCGCGGAGCGGGCCGAGGGGGAACGGTTCCGGCGGATGATGCACCGCATCCGGCTGGAGCAGCACGCGCCGCTGGTCATGTACCACGAGGCACACCCGTTCCGCGGCGCGGGAGCGGCGTACGACACCTGGGTGCTCGCCGTGGAGCTGCGGCCGGACGAGGACAAGCCGCAGGAGCCGCTCAGCAACCGCGCGATCCTGGACCGGATCCGCCCCCTGCTCGAACAGTTGCGCGTGCCCGCCGCTTACGCGGGTCCCGGCGTCCGGGACCGGCTGCGCCGGCTGGAGATCGACGAGTGCGTGTTCCTGCCCGCCGAGGGGCTGCTCCGGCGCGACCAGGCCCCCTACGACCCGCAGGAGTTCGAACGGCACCGGGCGCGCGCGGTGGAGGAGGGCGGCGAGAAGCGGCGGCACTTCCTGCGCGTGCGCGTCGGCGGCTGGGAGGAGGAGCTCGTCGTCACGGTCTTCGTGCGCGTCCACACCCAGGGCGGCATGCTGATGCTGGAGATCGCCCCGCATGTGCTGACCCCGGTGCGCGCCGACTTCAAGGACGCCGACCGCGCCTGCCACCGGTTCCGCAACAACAACGCGTTCGGCAAGGCGGCGGGGGCCCTCGCCCTGGTGCCGGCCTCCGCGGGCCGCTCCCTGGCCACCCTCGGACGGGGCCTGGTCTACGGGTGGCGGCTGCTGACCGGCGGCCACGCGGGCGCGCTGCCCGACGGGCCCGCCGTCTCCGTGCGGGAGCTCGCCTCGGCGCCCGTCGGGTCCACCTTCCAGGAGATGGACGTCGCCCGCTACCTGCGCAGCGTCCAGGACCGCATCGGCAACGGGGTGCGGCTGGCGCTGTCCGAGGCCGGGTACGACACCGGCGAGTTCGTGCAGAAGATCGTGAACATCAGCAACGGGGCCGTGCACATCGGCCGGGTCGAGGGGTCCACCTTCGCCGTCGGCGAGCACGCCAGCGCCAGCTCCTCCACCGGCGGCCCGGCGCCGCAGAAGGGATCGTCCAGCGATGGCAAGCGATGAACCCACCGTCCGCATCGGCGACGTGTCGCACAGCACCTTCGCCATCGGCAGCCACGCGCGCGCCGAGAGCCACCACGGGGCCCCGGCCCCGCGGGACGAGGCCGCCGAGGAGCTGCTGAGGGCGGTGCGCGAACTGCGCGCCGACCTGTCCCGGGTGCGGCACAGCGACCAGACGACCCAGCTGGACGAGGCGCTCGCGGAGACCGAGGAGGAGATCACCCGCACCGGAACGGCCGGCCCGGGCCGCCTCCAGCGGCTGCGGGAGGTGCTGACGGACGCCGAGACCGTCCTGACGCTGTTCGCGTCGGCGGGCGCCGTGGCCGGACTGCTGGGGATGTGAGGTCCCCGCGCGGGCCGCAGCGCAGGCCGCGCGCAGGCCGCCGGGACGAGCGCCGGGAGAGCGCGCAGGGGAGGGAGCCCACAAGGGAGCCCACAGGGGAGAGAGGGACGTGATGAGCGGGGGACAGCGGTACTGGAACGAGGAGACCCAGCGCTGGGAGGACGGCACGGCGGGGGCACTCCCCGCTGGCCCACCGCCCCCGCCGCGCCCGGACTTCTCGCCGTCGGCACCCCAGGACCCGGACGGCCACCCGGCCCCGGGCCCCGGCGGCCCGGACGGTCCCAGCGGTACGTGGTCCCTGCCCGAGCCGCCGCACACCGCCCCCTGGCCGCCCACCGAGAGCACGGCACCCGCACCCGCACCGGCCGCGGGCAGCCGCGGGCCCAGCCGCCGGGTGGTGTGGTCGGTGCTGGGCGGAGCCGCCGTGGCCGGTGTCGCCACGGCCCTGGTACTCACCCTGGTGATGGGCGGCGACGGGGACGGCGAGGGCGGCACCCACGGCGGGCCCTCCCCCGTCAGCGCCTCCCCGTCCCTCACCGCCGAGCCCTCGGCACCGGCCGCCGACAGCCCCGGGCCGTCCCCCGACGAGACGGCGACACCGTCCGGCCCGTCCTCCGCGCCGCCCGCCGGATACGAGCTCCACACCGACCCCGAGGGCTTCACCCTCGCCCGCCCCGTGGGCTGGATCCGCGAGGCGGTCGCCTCCCAGCACGGCATCGACGTGGTCACCTACCGCAGCTCCGACGGCGAGCGCCGCCTCCAGATCTTCGAGGTGGCGGAGCCGTCGCCCGACGACTCCTTCGAGCTCTTCCTCTCCGAGGACACCCCCAAGGCGGAGGGCTTCGAGCGGCTCTCCCTGGAGAACCTCGACGACGGCGACTTCACCGGCACCCGGCTCGAATACCTCGCCGCCTCGCTCAAGGGCGGGCCCGACATCGGGACCTGGCACGTCGTCGACCTCCGCTTCCAGGCGGCGGACGGCAAGGTGTACGCGATCGCCGCGTACGGCCCCGACGCGGACGGCCGGGACGACGAACGCGAGCTGGTGCACACCGCCCTCGGCCACTTCTGCCCGCCGTACACCGAGTGCGGCACGGACGCCGGGCCGTTCTGACCCTCCGCCCGCCCCCGCTCCCGGCCCCCCGGCCGGGAGGCGGCGCCCTGGCGCGGCGAGCGGAAGACCTATGCCTGGTTCACCACGGTGCCCCTCCCGGGGGGATCCGCCGGCTCACCATCAGCCGGTTCCAGCCGTTGATGACGGTGATCAGCGCGACGAGATGGGCCAGCCGGGTCTCGTCGAAGTGCTTGGCGGCGTCCTCGTAGACCGCGTCGGGCACGAAGCCGTCCGTCACGACGGTCACCGCCTCCGTCAGCGCGAGCGCGGCCCGCTCCCGTTCGTCGTAGACGTCCCCGGCCTCCTCCCAGGCGTCGAGCAGGTCGAGCTTTCGCCGCTCCACGCCCAGGCCGCGGGCGAGGTCCAGGTGCATGTCCAGGCAGAACGCGCAGCGGTTGAGCTGCGAGGCGCGGATCATGACCAGTTCGGCGAGGGCCGTGTCGCCGAAGCCCTTCTTCGCGGCGGCGCTCAGCGCCCGCATCGCGTCGCGGACCCCCGCGTCCAGCCGGGTGGTACGGGGCGTCACCGGTGCCGCCCCGGCTGGTAGTGGCCCGGGACCATCCGGCACGTCACCCCGAAACGGTTCCAGGCGTTGATCACCGTGATCGCCGAGATGAGCTGCGCCAGCTCGGCCTCGTCGAAGAGGTTCGCGGCCTTGTCGTACACCGCGTCGGGCACGAAGCCGTCCGTCAGGACGGTCACCGCCTCGGTCAGCTCCAGCGCCGCCAGCTCCTTCTCCGTGTAGAAGTGCCGCGACTCCTCCCACGCGCTGAGCTGCACGATCCGCTCGACGGTCTCGCCCGCGGCGAGCGCGTCCTTGGTGTGCATGTCGATGCAGAAGGCGCAGTGGTTGATCTGCGAGGCGCGGATCTTCACCAGCTCGTACAGCGTGTGGTCGAGCCCCCGCCGGGCCGCGGCGTCCAGCCGGATCATCGCCTTGTAGACCTCGGGGGCGTGCTCGGCCCAGTTCAGCCGGGCGGGCGGCTCGGAGGCGTACGGGCGGGAGGCGTCGGTCGTGTGCGTCGGCCCGGCCGGGCCGGCCGTCTGGTCGGGATGCGTCGTCATGCCCTCGACCCTAGGAGCGAAGCAGCCCACGGGTATGGTCCATTCCCATGCCGGAATCCTGGGCCACTTTGGGCATCGACCTGCACCTGGAACCGACCGGTCCGGGGCTGCGCCGCGGACTGACCGACGCCCTGCGCGAGGCGGTGCGCACCGGGCGCCTCGCCCCGGGCACCCGGCTGCCCTCCTCCCGCGCGCTCGCCGCCGACCTCGGCATCGCCCGCAACACCGTCGCCGACGCCTACGCCGACCTCGTCGCCGAGGGCTGGCTCACCGCCCGCCAGGGCTCCGGCACCCGCGTCGCCGACCGCGCGGTGGTGCCGCCGGCCGGCCCGGCCGGGCGCCCCCGCCGCACCGCCCGCCCCGTCTACGACCTGCGGCCCGGCACCCCCGACCTCGCCTCCTTCCCGCGCGCCGAGTGGCTCCGGGCCGCCCGCCGCGCCCTGGCCGCGGCCCCGAACGACGCCCTCGGCTACGGCGAGCCCCGCGGCCGCCCCGAACTGCGCACCGCGCTCGCCGGCTACCTCGCCCGGGCCCGGGGCGTGCGCGCCGACCCCGAACGGGTCCTGGTGTGCGGGGGGTTCGCCCACGGGCTCACATCGCTCGGCGCGGTCCTCAAGGCGCGCGGCGTCCACACCGTCGCCGTCGAGTCGTACGGCCTGCACGTGCACCGGGACCTGCTGGCCGGGGCCGGCCTGCGTACCGAGCCGCTGCCCTTCGACGAACGCGGCACCGACCCGCGGCCGTCGGCGGACGCCGGCGCCGTGCTGCTCACCCCGGCCCACCAGTTCCCGATGGGCGTGCCCCTGCGCCCCGATCGCCGGGCGGCCGTCGTGGACTGGGCGCGGCGCACCGGCGGCCTGGTCCTGGAGGACGACTACGACGGCGAGTTCCGCTACGACCGCCAGCCCGTCGGCGCCCTCCAGGGCCTGGACCCCGACCGGGTGGTCTACCTGGGCACCGCCAGCAAGTCCCTCGCCCCCGGCCTGCGGCTGGCCTGGGCGGTGCTGCCGCCGGGGCTCGCCGAGGAGGCGACGGCGGCCAAGGGCGAGATCGACAGCTGCGGGGTGCTGGACCAGCTCACCCTCGCCGAGTTCCTCACCTCCGGCGCCTACGACCGCCATGTGCGCGCCGCCCGCCTGCGTTACCGCCGCCGCCGGGACGCCCTGGTCGCCGCGCTCGCCGCCCGCGCCCCCGGGGTCCGCGCCACCGGCATCGCGGCCGGTCTGCACGCCGTACTGCGGCTGCCGGCCGGCACCGAGCAGTCGGTGGTCCAGGCGGCGGCCTGGCAGGGCCTGGCCCTGTACGGCCTGTCCCTCTTCCGCCACCCCCGGGCCCGGACCGAACCCCTGGACGCCGTGGTCGTCGGCTACGGCACCCCATCCGACAGCGCGTGGTCGGGGACGCTGGAGGCGCTGCTGCGCGCGCTTCCGGAGCGGTGACGCGCGAACGGCGCTCTCACCGGGAGGCGGGGCCGGTCAGCCTGACGGGAGCACGTGGAGCTGCCGGGCACCCAGGGAAGCGCGCCATCGGCCGCGGGACAGATGGCAGACGCCATCGGGGGTGACGCGGACCTTCGCGCCGAGCAGCGGCAGCGCGCCCTCCGCGGTGAGGCGGTTCCGGATGCGTTCGAGCGCGTTCCACAGTCGTCGCGGTCCGCCCTGGTGGACTTCGGGCGGGCCGGTCCACTCGGCGGTAGCCCGGGCCCATGAACCGTCCGGGTGGACGAGATACGCGGTACGGGTCCGGCCGCCGGTCTCGTAGTCGACTTCCACGCCCGGTGCCGTGACTTCCAGCATGGAACGCAGCTCCCACGCCTTCGCCACGTCCACCACGGGATAGCGGCCCGTGCCGCGTTCGTCCCCCTCTGCGCCGCGCGCCAGGGCGAACAGCTCGGCGAGGGCGGGCGGGTAGTCGTCACCGGACCGGGTGAGCACGAACCCCGCCATGTCCCGCTCCACCCGCCCCACGATGTCACCGGTCCAGTCTTTCCAACCGGTGATGATCAGCGACGTGCGGGCGAGGGTCGTCGCGAGCCGTCCGCCCTCCTCCAGCGCCCGGAACACGGCGCGGAGCCCCGCCCCGGGGGCGAGTGCCACGGTGGAGACGATCCGGTCGTACGTCCCGGGGACATGCTCGGTGGCGTCGGCCGTGATCAACCTCGGGTGGTACCCCATGGACGCGAGCCGTTCCCCGGCGGCGCTCACGAGGTAGGGGTCCACGTCCAGACTCGTCACACACGGGTCGCCGAGCCGGTGACAGGCGTACGCGGCGAGTCCGCCGGCCCCGGTGCCCAGATCCAGCAGGGACAGCCCGTCGCCGAGCCGTCCGTGCCGGAGCATCCGGACCACAAGGCTCGGCGGCGTGGCCGACGACGTGGGCAGCCCCTCGGGCCGGTCCCCGGGCCGGGCGTGGTCGGCGTGCAGTGCGCCGACCCTGGTGACCAGCGACCGGTCCGCGTACGCGGCTTCCTCCCACGCTTCCGGGTCGCTCGGTCCGTCACGCAGGACCCAGTGCCCCGAGCCGTCCACGTCCCACCAGCGCGGGATCAGTGTGTGCCGGGCGGTCTTCGCCACGGGGGCGAGCCACCGGGAATCGGGGTCCGCCACCTCGTGGGCGAGCGCCCGGGCTTTCATCTGCCACACCATGTTGTCGAGCCTCCCAGGCGTCAGTAGGCGGGGTCGCACGCTTGTGTTCCGGCGGGGTGGTGCCCGCCCCTGCCACAGAGCGAGTCCATGTGGCGGGGGCGGAGTGTTAGAGCGGCGGGACGCCGGGGCCGCGCACGACCGCGGCGGCGGACCGGTCACGGCGGGGCACGCCCCACTCGTCCAGGCGCTTGCGAAGCCATCCGGGGTCCACGATGAACTCGCGGGCGAGCGCGGCGGCGGACTCGCCCCTGCGGTAGCGCTCGGTCACTTCCTGGCGGCGCTCGATGAGCCTGGCTTGCGCCGCCTGTACTTCGGCTGTGGTGCGACGGGTCATGGTTCGTCCTCGGAATACTCGGCTACCGGCACGGCGATATCGGTGTGCTGCGTGGAGGGGGCGGCGGGGTACGCCCCAGTCGTCCAGCCGCAGGCGCAACCACGTCTCGGACACGCCCAGGGAGGGGGCCATCCGGGATATGGGTTCGCCGGCCTCATAGCGCTTGATGATCTTGTCTTTGCGTTGGAGGACGGCTTCGCGCGCTTCGGCTCTCTCCGCGTGCGTCGGGCGGCGCACGGTCTTACCTCCATGGATCTTCGGCGAGCACGTACAGCGGGTGGGCGAGCCCGCCGATGCGGTGCGTGAGGGGTTCGCGGGGTGCTTCGGCGTACTGCTGGACGGGAAGCCGGATGGGCCGGACGGACAGGGTGTACGTGCAGTCCGCGTCCAGGGCCGTGACGAACAGCGGCTGCCCGCCCTTGACGTGCTCTCGCGCCGTGCGTTCTTGGTCCGGGTCGGCTGCCCAGTCACGTAACCGGGTGGGCGCGTCCTCGGCGGGACTCGCCTCGCACGCGTTCGCGCGGAACCACGACGACACCCCCGGATCGGGGTCGAGTCCGTCCGCGATACGCCGGGCCTGCCCACGGAGCCACCGCAGCGCGAGCACCGGCGAGATGGTGCGGAAGGTGCCCAGGACGTAGCGCACCTCTCGGCCGGTGCCGCAGACGGCTCCCTCGGCGAGCGCCTCGCATCGGTAACCCGTCGGGTCGGCACCGCCGGGTATGGCGTTCGGGGCGCCCTCGCCCTGGTGGGGGGCGAGCATGTGCTCGACGAACGCGAACGAACGACGGATCACAGCACCTCACCCCGGCTGCGTGCGTTCGCACGGGCCGTCTCCGCCCTCAGTCGCTCTATGCGGTCCGCGGCGCGGACGTACTGCGGGTCGGCGTCCCACTCGGCCCCGCCACAGACCGGGCGCAGTGCCCAGTACGGGCCGGCGACTCCCCGGAACTCTCCAACCTGGTCGTCCCGGCTGGTGTCCACCATGAGTGAGCCGGGTTCGGGCACGCGGGCGGACTTGTTTGTGGGAACCTTCTGCGCAGACACCGCCGCTCCTCTCCGTAGTGCTTCCACTACTCGGGGCGGCCTAGCGTGTCGAAGCCCGGCACGGTCTTCAACTTGCGCATTTTGCTCGAAGAGTTAAGGAACCAGGGATGGTCAACCGAAAGGAACTGGACCCCGGCACCTCGCCGTTAGCGGCGTTTGGCCAGCGTCTGCGGCACCTTCGGGACGAACGGGGGTGGACGCAGGAAGAGCTGGGTGCACGCATGGGGTGCACCGGGACGCACATTTCGGCCGTGGAAGTCGGTCGTCGCCCTCCAACTCAGCGCTTCGCGATCAGTGCTGATAGAGCGTTCGGAACCGGCGACATGTTCCAGCGCATGGTGCATGCCCTACAGAACACGGCCCTGCTGGAGGGGTTTCCGGAGTACGTGCGGCAGGAGATACGGGCCGCAGAGATCAGACTCTTCGAACTCGGGATCGTTCCGGGCCTGCTCCAGACACCGGAGTACGCGGCAGCCATCGCCACGGGTGCCGTGCGGCGGGGTGCGATCACAGAGCAGCAGGCGGAGGAACGGCTGACCCTCCTCGTCGAGCGGCAAGCGTCGCTGGAGCGGACACCCCCGCCGTTCGTCTACGCGGTGCTGGACGAGAGTTGTATCCGGCGACCAGTCGGCGGGACGGGGACCATGGCAGCTCAGCTGGACAAGCTCATTGCCTTCGCCGAGCTGCCTAACACCGTGCTCCAGGTCGCGCCGTACGAACTCGGCGAGCGACGGCCGTTTGACTTGCCGGTCAGGCTGGTCACTCTGGCCGACCGTTCGATGATCGCGTACGCAGAGTCCGCGATGCAGGGGCATGTAGACCGAGATACCGGGGTCGTTCTGCCCATGCTGACCGCCTACCATCAACTACAGGCCGAAGCCATGCCCCAAGCGGCATCCGTGGCCATGATCGAGCAGCTTCGAAAGGGCGCACCGTGACCGATCCGCAGTTCTTCAAGTCCTCCTACAGCAGTAACGGCGGCGACTGCATTGAGGTCGCGGCCAACCTTGCCGTCTCGCACGGCATCGTCCCCGTCCGTGACTCCAAGAACCCGAGGGGCCCGGTACTGGACCTCCCCGCCAACGCGTTCGCGTCCTTCGTGGCAGGCGTCAAGGCGGACGGGTTCCGCACACTCTGACAGGGCCTCACAACGACGATGCCGTGATCTGCCAGTTGCGAAAGGGCACCCCGTGACGACCGAATCCCCCCGTTGGTTCACGTCCTCCTACAGCGGCAACGGCGGCCAGTGCGTCGAGGTTGCCACGAACCTTGCCGCCGCACACGGCATCGTCCCCGTCCGTGACTCCAAGAGCCCGAGGGGCCCGGTGCTGGGCTTCCCCGCCGACGCGTTCGCGTCCTTCGTGGCAGGCGTCAAGGCGGACGGGTTCCGCACCCTCTGACGACCACAACGTCACCATGGCGTCAGCCCCGCCACGCCCCCGTGTGGGGAGCGAGGCGGGGCTTCGTCATGCTGGTGAACATGGCCGCCGCCTGCCCCTGCCCCTGACCGGCCGGACCGAGTAGCTTCTCACCACACGGCGCATGTCGGGGGGATGAGTGACATGAGCACTGACGGCGGGACCGCTCAGTCCCGGTTGAGGGGAACGTTATTACGCCTCTGCGCGTGGGTGGTGCAGCTGTCCGGCGGGGCCATGGTGAACGTCGGCTTCGTGGTGTGGTTGAGTAACCGCGAGGCTCCGCAGGACAACATCTTCGTGCGCGGGGACCCGTACGGTATGCACCCGCCGGTCCTGGCGCAGATCGTCGAGTTCACCGCACGGCACCCGTGGCTCACCGGGGGCTTCATGTCCGCCCTGGTCACCCTGCTCGGCGGGGCTGTGTTCAGTGTCGGGCGGGGTATCGGCCGCCGCAGCCGGCGCCACTTCGTGACGATCATCCGGTCTCCCGCCGAGCTCGCCGGCGTACCGTTCGTCCTGTACCTCAGGTCGTTCACGGACGACCCCGCGCGGCGCAAGGGGGACATCAACACCATCCGCGGTGTCGGCGGGATGCTGGGTGACCTGACGCTCTCGCCGCTGAGCGAGGAGGAGCAACTCGCCGCCGTCCTGGCGAAGGTCGCCCCCATGGTGGCCGTCGGCCGCCCGGGCGAACCGCTCCCCGAGGTCGGGGCCGGGCGCATGTACCTGCCGCTGGACGCCTGGCAGGAGCCGGTGCGCGAACTCATGCGCCAGGCGCGGCTGGTCGTGCTGGCGCTGGGCCCGGGGCCCGGGACCATGTGGGAGCTGGTCGAGGCCGTGCGGCTGGTGCCGCGCGAGCGGCTGGTCCTGCTCGTACCGCTGGAACGGGAGGGGTACGAGGAGTTCCGGCAGGCCTTCAGGGAAGAGTCGCGCGCACGGTACGGGAGGACGGTCGCGGACCTGCCCGATCACCCGCCCAAGCCGGACGGCCTCCTCGCTCAGGGGCGCCTCGGCATCAAGAGCCTGATCTACTTCTCGGCGGAGGGGGAGGCCACCTTCGTCCTGCTGGACCAGGTGCGCGCCGGGCACGTCAATCAGGCGTACAAGCGGTTCGAGCACGCTCTGGGCCCGGTGCTGCGGCGGGCGGCGGATCAGCCCCGGCGAAGCCGGCGCGGCAGGAGGTGACGGGGCGATGACCGACGTCGGGGAAGCTCTCTGGAACGCCTCTGTCCGTCCCGCCGACTACGCCGCGGGGAACGAGCGGTACCAGGCCGCCGTGCTGGAGCAGTACAAGTTGTGCGTGGAGATGGCGGACCGGGTCAGCTCCCGCCGAAGCCTCACCAACACCTTCTTCCTCTCCCTGAACAGCGCGGTCGCCGCGACCCTGGGGGCCCTCGGCGGCGGCCTTGCGCGCGCGCCCTTCTGGCTGCTGCTCGGCGGTGCGGTCGTCCTGCTCACCCAGTGCGTCGCCTGGTTTCTGATCATCCGCTCGTACCGTCTGCTCAACGCGGCGAAGTACGCGGTGATCGGCGCCATCGAGGAGCGGTTGCCCGCGTACGCCTACTCCCGCGCGGAGTGGAAGGCCCTCGGCGAGGGCAAGGACTGGCGGAAGTACATGCCCTTGACGCACGTGGAGCAGTGGGTGCCCCTCGTCTTCGCGCTGACGTACCTCCTGGGCTTCTTCGCCGCCGTGCGGTCCGGCGCGTGAGTCCGGTGACCTCCCGCCGCCGGCGTGATCCCCCGAGCCCCGCCGCACGTCCCGCCGCCCGCATGGTGGACGCCCGGCTACGGCCCCGGCATGCCGCCCGGTAGGCTGGCCGCGGGCCGTGACTGGCGCGCTGGGATGGGACCGACCATCGGGGAGCGGCCCCCGGGCCCGGCCGGGCCCGGCACGAGTGCCGTGCGCCTGGGCCGTACCGTGAACGCCGAACGCCACGTCCCGGAGGTCCCGATGTCCGCCGAGCAGCCGCTCTCCACCACTTCCACCGCCTACCGCGCCGCCCTCGACGTGATCCGCGCCGTCGAGCCGCGCGTCGCCGACGCCATCGGCCAGGAGGTCGCCGACCAGCGCGAGATGCTCAAGCTGATCGCCTCCGAGAACTACGCCTCCCCGGCCACCCTGCTGGCCATGGGCAACTGGTTCAGCGACAAGTACGCCGAGGGCACCGTCGGCCGCCGCTTCTACGCCGGCTGCCGCAACGTCGACACCGTCGAGTCCCTGGCCGCCGAGCACGCGCGGGAGCTCTTCGGCGCCCGCCACGCCTACGTCCAGCCGCACTCCGGCATCGACGCCAACCTCGTCGCCTTCTGGGCCGTCCTCGCCGACCGCGTAGAGGCCCCGTTCCTGGAGAAGACCGGCGCCCGCCAGATCAACGACCTCTCCGAGGCCGACTGGGCCGAGCTGCGCCAGGCCTTCGGCAACCAGCGCATGCTCGGCATGTCCCTGGACGCCGGCGGCCACCTCACCCACGGCTTCCGCCCGAACATCTCCGGCAAGATGTTCGACCAGCGCTCCTACGGCACCGACCCGGCCACCGGCCTGATCGACTACGACGCCCTGCGCGCCCAGGCCCGCGAGTTCAAGCCGCTGATCATCGTCGCCGGCTACTCCGCCTACCCCCGCCTGGTCAACTTCCGGATCATGCGGGAGATCGCCGACGAGGTCGGGGCCACGCTCATGGTCGACATGGCCCACTTCGCCGGCCTCGTCGCGGGCAAGGTCCTCACCGGCGACTTCGACCCGGTCCCGCACGCCCAGATCGTCACGACGACCACCCACAAGTCGCTGCGCGGCCCGCGCGGCGGCATGGTCCTGTGCGACGACTCCCTCAAGGACCAGGTCGACCGCGGCTGCCCGATGGTCCTCGGCGGCCCGCTCCCGCACGTCATGGCCGCCAAGGCCGTCGCCCTCGCGGAGGCGCGCCAGCCCTCCTTCCAGGACTACGCCCAGCGCATCGTCGACAACTCCCGCGCCCTCGCCGAGGGCCTGATGCGCCGCGGCGCCACCCTGGTCACCGGCGGCACCGACAACCACCTCAACCTGATCGACGTCGCCACCTCCTACGGCCTCACCGGCCGCCAGGCCGAGGCCGCCCTGCTGGACTCCGGCATCGTCACCAACCGCAACGCCATCCCCGCCGACCCCAACGGCGCCTGGTACACCTCCGGCATCCGCGTCGGCACCCCCGCGCTGACCACCCGGGGCCTGGGCACGGCGGAGATGGACGAGGTCGCCGGCCTCATCGACCGGGTCCTCACCAGCACCGAGCCCGGCACCACCAAGTCCGGCGCCGCCTCCAAGGCCGCCCACGTCCTGGACGAGAAGATCGCGGACGAGATCTCCCGCCGGGCCACGGACCTGGTGGCCGGCTTCCCGCTGTACCCGGAGATCGACCTCGGCTGAGACGCCCCCGGCGAGACGTCCGGACAGGGACGCGGGGGACCACGCGACCGGCCTCCACGGTCCGCGGTTTCCCGCGCGCCGGACCTCCCGCGCTCTCTGAGAGAATATGGGGCATGGCCTCTGATCGACCCCGCGTGCTCTCCGGAATCCAGCCCACCGCCGGTTCGTTCCACCTCGGCAACTACCTCGGTGCCGTCCGCCAGTGGGTGGCCCTCCAGGAGACCCACGACGCGTTCTACATGGTCGTAGACCTGCACGCGATCACGGTTCCGCAGGACCCGAAGGAGCTGCGCGCCAACACCCGGCTCGCCGCCGCCCAGCTGCTGGCCGCCGGGCTGGACCCGGACCGCTGCACGCTCTTCGTCCAGAGCCACGTCCCCGAGCACGCCCAGCTCGCCTGGATCATGAACTGCCTCACCGGCTTCGGCGAGGCCGGCCGGATGACCCAGTTCAAGGACAAGGCCGCCAAGCAGGGCGCCGACCGCGCCTCCGTCGGCCTGTTCACCTACCCGGTCCTCCAGGTGGCGGACATCCTCCTCTACCAGGCGCACGAGGTCCCGGTCGGCGAGGACCAGCGCCAGCACATCGAGCTGACCCGCGACCTCGCCGAGCGCTTCAACGGCCGCTTCGGCGAAACCTTCACCGTCCCCAAGCCGTACATCCTCAAGGAGACGGCGAAGATCTACGACCTCCAGGACCCGGCGGTGAAGATGAGCAAGTCGGCGTCCACGCCGAAGGGCCTCATCAACCTGCTCGACGAGCCGAAGGCCACCGCGAAGAAGGTCAAGAGCGCCGTCACCGACACCGACACCGTGATCCGCTACGACGTGGAGAACAAGCCGGGCGTCAGCAACCTCCTCACCATCTACTCCACCCTCACCGGGGCGGGCATCGGGGAGCTGGAGGAGAAGTACGCCGGCAAGGGCTACGGCGCGCTCAAGACGGACCTCGCCGAGATCATGGTCGACTTCGTCACGCCGTTCCGGGAGCGCACCCAGCAGTACCTGGACGACCCGGAGACGCTCGACTCGGTCCTGGCCAAGGGCGCGGAGAAGGCACGGGCGGTCGCCGCGGAGACCCTCGCGCAGGCGTACGACCGGGTGGGGTTCCTGCCCGCCAAGCACTGACCGCGTACCACCGGGCACGGGTCACCACCACCTGTTGCCACACATCACCACGGCTGCGCCTGCCCACGGCACGGTCGTGGCCGTACAGTCGATAACCGAGGGGCCGCGCCCGCGGCCCCTCCTGCCCGCCGCCGAGACGGGCAGCGCCGACAGAACGACAGGAGACGACGTGGGGACCGTAACGATCGGCGTGTCGATCGCGGTCCCGGAGCCGCACGGCAGCCAGCTCCAGCAGCTGCGCGCGGGCTTCGGCGACGCCGCGGCTCACGGCATCCCCACCCATGTCACCCTGCTGCCGCCCACCGAGGTCGACCAGGCGGCGCTGCCCGCCATCGAGACGCACCTCGCCGAGGTGGCGGCGGCCGGCCGGCCCTTCCCGATGCGGCTGTCCGGCACCGGCACCTTCCGCCCGCTGTCGCCGGTGGTCTTCGTGCGGGTCGTCGAGGGCGCCGAGGCGTGCACCTGGTTGCAGAAGCAGGTCCGCGACGCCTCCGGCCCCATGGCCCGCGAACTGCAATTCCCGTACCACCCGCACGTCACGGTGGCGCACGGCATCGACGAGGCGGCGATGGACCGCGCCTTCGAGGAGCTCGCCGGCTACGAGGCCGAGTGGCCCTGCACCGGGTTCGCCCTGTACGAGCAGGGCGCCGACGGCGTGTGGCGCACCCTGCGCGAGTTCCGCTTCGGCCGGCCCGTGGTCCCGCCCCAGACGGCCCGGAACCGCCGCGGCACCCTGCCCGCCTGCTAGCCCCCTTCCCCCGGGCCCCTCAGACGGGCAGCCGCCGGAACACCGCCCGCGGCAGATGCCGTACGGCCGACATCACCAGGCGCAGGGAGCCGGGCACCCACACCGTCTCCGAGCGGCGGCGCAGGCCCAGCTCGATCGCGGCGGCGACCGCCTCCGGGGTGGTGGCGAGCGGCGCCTCCTCCAGCCCCGCGGTCATCCTCGACCGCACGAACCCGGGGCGCACCACCATCACGTGCACGCCCGTGCCGTGCAGCGCGTCGCCCAGCCCCTGCGCGAAGGCGTCCAGGCCGGCCTTGCTGGAGCCGTAGATGAAGTTGGCGCGGCGGGCCCGCTCGCCGGCGACGGAGGAGAGCACGACCAGGGAGCCGTGCCCCTGCGCCTGGAGCGCGGCGGCGCTCACGAGGCCCGCCGAGACCGCGCCGGTGTAGTTGGTCTGCGCGACCCGCACGGCGCTGACCGGCTCCCGCTCGTCGTGGGCCTGGTCGCCGAGGATGCCGAAGGCGAGCAGCACGAGATCGATGTCGCCCTCGGCGAAGACCTTGCCGAGCACCGCCTCGTGGGACTCCGGGTCGAGCGCGTCGAAGGCGACGGTGCGGACCTCCGCGCCGAGGTCGCGCAGGCCGGCCGCGGCCCGCTCCAGGGCGGGCGACGGGCGTCCGGCCAGCCAGACCGAGCGGGTGCGGCGGGCGACCAGGCGGCGGGCGGTGGCCAGCGCGATCTCGGACGTACCGCCGAGGACGAGCAGGGACTGGGGGATGCCGAAGGCGTCCTTCACGGCGGCTCCTAGAGGGTGAGTCGGCGGGACAGGTCCGAGGTGAACACCCCGCGCGGGTCGAGCTCGGCGCGCAGCGCGCGGAAGTCGTCCAGGCGCGGGTACATAGCGGCGAGCAGGTCGGGCCGCAGCCGGGAGTCCTTGGCGAGGTACACCCGTCCGCCGGCGGCGGCGACCTCCTCGTCCAGCTCGTCCAGGAGGGCGCCGAGGCCGGGCAGCCCGGCGGGGATGTCCAGGGCGAGCGTCCAGCCGGGCACCGGGAAGGAGAGCCAGCCCGGGTCGGCGTCCCCGAACCGTTTGAGGACGGCCAGGAAGGACGGGCAGCGGTGCTCGGAGATGCGCCGCACGATCCGGCGCAGGGCGTCCTCGCGGCCGTAGCCCACCACGAACTGGTACTGCACGAAGCCGCCGCGGCCGTAGACCCGGTTCCAGTGGGGGACGCCGTCCAGGGGGTGGAAGAAGCTCGCGAGCCGCTGGAGCCGGCCGGTCCGGGCACGCGGCGCCTTGCGGTACCAGACCTCGTTGAACAGGCCCACGGTGGTGCGGCTCAGCAGGCCCTCCGGCACGGCGGCGGGGGCGGCCGGGAAGCGGGAGGTGCGGAAGGCCAGCGGGTCCCTGCGGGCGCGGGCGCCCCTCGGCAGCGCGTCCAGCGGGGCGTGGTCGCCGCGGGTGAGGACCGCGCGGCCGGTCGCGGCGCCCCGGGCGAGCAGGTCGATCCAGGCGACCGAGTAGCGGTAGCGGTGGTCGGTGGCGGTGAGGCGGGCCATCAGGTCGTCGAGGTCTCTCGCGCGTTCGGTGTCGACCGTCATCAGCGCCGTCTCGACCGGCTGGAGGCGCACCGTCGCGGTGAGGATCACGCCGGTCAGGCCCATGCCGCCCGCGGTCGCGTCGAACAGGGGGGTGCCGGGCGTCACGGTGCGGATCTCGCCGTCGGCGGTGAGCAGCTCGAAGGCCAGCACGTGCCGGGAGAAGGAGCCCGAGACGTGGTGGTTCTTGCCGTGGATGTCCGCGCCGATGGCGCCGCCGACCGTGACGTAGCGGGTCCCGGGCGTCACCGGCACGAACCAGCCCAGCGGCAGCAGCACCTCCATCAGGCGGTGCAGGGAGACCCCCGCGTCGCAGAGCACGGTGCCGCCGTCGGCGTCGATCGCGTGGACGCGGTCCAGGCCCGTCATGTCGAACACGGCACCGCCCGCGTTCTGCGCCGCGTCCCCGTACGCCCGCCCCAGGCCCCGGGGGATGCCGCCGCGCGCCCCGCACTCCCGGACCGCAGCCGCGGCCTCCTCGTAGGTCGCGGGGCGGACCAGCCGGGCGGCGGTGGGGGCGGTGCGGCCCCACCCGGTGACGGAAACGGTGGTGTCGGCAGACATGCCGGTGACCGTATCGCCACCCATGGCCTGATTGGTTGAGAAACATTAACTCTCTACCCGAAATGGGTGATTAATGGGATGTCGCTCAATATTGCCGGAGTTTTGAGCGGAGTTCCCGCGGGGCCGGGGTGAACAGTGAGTCCGCATGGACCACCAGGACCACCAGGACCGCCAGGACGGCCGGTTCGACCAGTTCGACCAGTTCCACCCGAACGACCAGAGCGACCAGAGCGACCAGAGCGACCAGAGCGACCAGCACGACCAGCACGGCGACCCGACCATGGACCACCGGATCGTGACGGCGCTCAGGGCGTGCGGCGGCGACCCGCGGGTGGCCGGTGCCGCACGCGCCCTGTCCTGGGCGGGGGAGCACGGCGCGCTGTGGGTCGCGGCGGGTCTCGCGGGGGCCGCTGCGGACGGCGCGCGGCGCGGCGCCTGGCTGCGCGGCACCGCGCTCGTGGCGGGCGCGCACCTCGTCAGCATGGGCGTGAAGCGGGTCGTACGCCGTCCGCGCCCCACGCATGTCGAGCCGCTGGTGAGCACCGCCGGCCGGCACTCCTTCCCCAGCTCGCACGCCACCTCGGCCGCCGCGGCGGCCGTCGCCTTCGGGGCGCTCGGCGCGCACGCCGTGCCGCCGCTCGCCGCCGCGGTGTGCCTCTCCCGGCTGATCGCCGGCGTCCACTACCCCTCGGACGTCGCGGCGGGCGCGGCCCTCGGCGCGCTCACGGCCCGGCTCGGCGCCCGCTGGATGCGGGGAGGAATCCGTGACTGAGACCACGATCCTGCGGCAGCGCACCCGCGAGGAGCCGCCGCCCCCGCCGCCCCGCACCGGCAACCTGCTCACCGGCCTGCTGCGGACCGCCCGTCCCAAGCAGTGGGTGAAGAACGTCCTCGTCGTCGCCGCCCCGGCCGCCGCCGGCGAACTGTTCTCGCTCCCCGCCCTGGCCCGCCTCGCGCTCGTCTTCGTCCTGTTCACCGCGTGCGCCGCCGCCGTCTACCTCGTCAACGACGCCCGGGACGCCGACGCCGACCGCGCCCACCCGGTCAAACGGCACCGCCCCGTCGCCGCCGGGCAGGTCCCCGTCCCCGTCGCGTACGCCGCCGGCGGCGCCCTCATGGTCCTCGCGCCCGCCGCCGCGGCCTGGCTGTGCGCACCGTCCGTCGCGGCCCTGCTGACCGCGTACACGGGCCTGCAACTGGCGTACTGCGTCCGCCTCAAGCACGTCCTGGTCGTCGACCTCGCCGTCGTCACCACCGGCTTCCTGATGCGGGCGGTGGTCGGCGGGCTCGCCCTCGGCATCCCGCTGTCCCGCTGGTTCCTGATCACCACCGGGTTCGGCGCGCTGTTCATGGTGTCGGCCAAGCGGTACTCCGAGGCCGTGCAGATGGCCGGGAAGGCGGGCGCCACGCGCGCCCTGCTCACCGAGTACACCACCGGCTACCTCCGCTTCGTCTGGCAGCTCGCCGCCGGTGTCGCCGTCCTCGCCTACTGCCTGTGGGCGCTGGAGGAGGGCGGGGTGCCGCACGCCAGCGTGCTGCCCTGGCGGCAGCTGTCCGTGGTCGCCTTCGTCCTCGCCGTCCTGCGCTACGCCGTCTTCGCCGACCGGGGGACGGCGGGCGAACCCGAGGACGTCGTCCTGCGCGACCGCGCCCTCACCCTCATCGGTGCGGTGTGGGCGGCCATGTACGGCCTGGCGGTGGTCAATTGGTAGGCCGCCGACGGGAACTGGCCGGGTTCGCCGCGGCCGGTCTCGTGGCCTACGCCGCCGACCTCGGCCTCTTCACGTATCTGCGCGGCCCCGCCGGTCTCGGCCCGCTCACCGCCAAGGCGCTGTCCTTCGTCGCGGGCTGCTCGGTGGCGTACGCGGGCAACGCCCTCGGCACCTACCGGCACACCCGCGTCCGGGGCCTGCGCCCGTTCGCCGTCTTCGTCGCGGTCAACCTCGCCGGGGCCGCCGTCCAGCTGCTGTGCCTGGCCGTGAGCCACTACGGCCTCGGCCTCACCTCGCGGCGCGCCGACACCGTCTCCGGAGCGGGCATCGGCATGGCGCTGGCCACCCTTCTGCGTTTTTGGGGCACTAGAACACTGGTCTTCCGCGGCGAACGGACCGGGCGGACCGAGCGGAGCGGGCGGACCGAGCGGACAGGGGGCAGGGTCGGATCATGGACTGGCTGAAAAGGCTCCCCGTCGTGGGGCCCTGGGCGGCGCGGCTGATGGCCACGCACGCGTGGCGGTCGTACGAACGGCTGGAGCGGGTGAAGTGGACGCGGCTGGCCGCCGCGATGACGTTCACCAGTTTCGTCGCGCTGTTCCCGCTGCTGTCCCTGGCCGCCGCCATCGCCGCCGCCACGCTCAGCGGCAGCCAGCAGGACCGGCTCCAGGACAAGATCGCCGAGCAGGTGTCGGGCATCGCCGACCAGCTGGACATCGAGGGCCTGGTGCAGAACGCCGGCACCGTCGGCCTGATCGCGGGCGCCCTGCTGCTGTTCACCGGCATAGGGTGGATCGACTCGGTCCGGGGCTGCCTGCGCGCGGTGTGGGAGCTGCCCGACGAGGAGGATAACCCGGTGCTGCACCGGGCCAAGGACGCCGGCATCCTCGTCGGACTCGGCGGCGCGCTCCTGGTCACCATCGCCATCTCCACCGTCGCCTCCGCGCTGGTCGGCTGGATCATCCGCCGGCTGGGCATGGCCGACGGCGGCTTCGGCGGGGTGCTGCTGTACATCGCCGCGTTCGCGGTCGCGGTGCTCGCCGACTTCCTGGTCCTGCTGTACGTCCTGACCCTGCTGCCGGGCGCCGAACCGCCGCGCCGCCGCCTGGTGGTGGCGGCGCTGACCGGCGCGGTCGGCTTCGAACTGCTGAAGCTGCTGCTGAGCGGCTATATGCAGGGCGTCGCCGCGAAGAGCATGTACGGCGCGTTCGGCGTCCCCGTCGCCCTGCTGCTGTGGATCAACTTCACCTCGAAACTGGTGCTGTTCTGCGCCGCCTGGACGGCGACCGGCAGCAAGGAGGAGACCGCCCGGGTCACCGGCGGCGGCGCACCAGATCCGGCAGCGGCCAGCGGCGGTTGACGAGGAACACGCCGCCCGCGAGCAGCGCCAGCAGCCCGCCGGTGACCGCCAGCGCGGTCCCCATGCCGCCGGTGCCCGAGGCCGCCGTGGCGCTCGCCACCGCCTCGGTGCCCGCCAGGCCCCGGCCGGTCCCCGCCTCGGTGCCACCGGCCTCACCGGCGGCGCCGCCGCCCGGCTTCCCGTCGGTCCGCGCCCCCTTCGGGGGCACCAGCTCGCCCACCGGCTCGACCTTCCCGGCCGCCTTGAAGCCCCAGTCGAACAGGCGGGCGGTCTCCTTGTAGACCTCGTTGTGCTCCTTCTTCTCCGGGTGCATCACGGTGACGAGCAGCACCTTGCCGCCGCGTTCGGCGACGCCGGTGAAGGTGGCGCCCGCGTTGGTGGTGTTGCCGTTCTTCACACCGGCGATGCCCTGGTAGACGTCCATGTCGTAGTCACCGGTCAGCAGCCGGTTGGTGTTCTGGATCTCGAAGGACCCACGGACCGTCTTGCCCTTCTTGTCCTTCTTCGTCTCACCGGGGAAGGTTGCGCTGACCGTCGAGCAGTACTCGCGGAAGTCCTTCTTCTGGAGCCCGGAGCGGGCGATCAGCGTCAGGTCGTACGCGGAGGAGACCTGCCGCGGCGCGTCGTAGCCGTCGGGGCTGACCACCTCGGTGTCGAGGGCCTGGAGCTCCTCGGCGTGCGCGTTCATGTCCCGGACGGTCTCGGCCACGCCCTCGTTCATCGAGGACAGCACGTGCACGGCGTCGTTGCCGGAGCGCAGGAACACACCGAGCCACAGGTCGTGGACGGTGTACGTCTCGTTCTCCTTGATCCCGACCAGGCTGGAGCCGGCCCCCACGCCCGCGAGGTCGGCGGGCGTGACCTTGTGCGTCATCGTCTTGGGGAACTTCGGCAGCAGCGTGTCCGCGAACAGCATCTTCAGCGTGCTCGCCGGGGCCAGCCGCCAGTGCGCGTTGTGCGCGGCGAGCACCTCGCCGGACTCGGCGTCGGCCACGATCCACGACCGGGCGGTGACGTCCTTGGGCAGCACCGGCACACCGCTCGCCAGGTTGACCTGTGTCCCGGGCCGCCCGAGCCGGACACCGCCCACGGTGGACATCTGCGCCGGGGGAGTGGCCGAGGGGCTCGCCGAGGGGCTGGCCGACGGGCCCGGGGCCGCGTGCGCGGCGGGAGCGGTCAGCGCGAGCGGCGCGGCGGTGGACAGGACGGCGGCGGTGAGCGCCAGGGATCGCCTGGCGGCCTTCTTGGGTGCGGGCACGACCGAGAACGTACCTGCCGTGAGCGGGGAAGTCCCGCTCCGCTGCCCACCCCGGGGCCGGAACCGGACAAGCGGTCGCGATACTGGAGACATGCTGTGCTCATCCGGGGGACAACCCCCGGGCCCCCGGCCGGCCGCGGGTGCACGGCGCTGCGAGGAAAGGTCCGTTGTCGTGAAGCTCAGCCGCCCCGTCTCCTGGTTCCTGCTCGTCTTCGGGGTGTGGAGCTGGGTCATCTGGATCACTTTCGTCAAAAACCTGATCAAGGACAGCAGTGGGCTCGCGTTCGAGGACGGGGACCCGACGGCCTACTTCTGGGTCCATCTGCTGCTGGCCGTCGTCTCCTTCGTATGGGGGACGGTCATCGGGGTCATCGGGTTGCGCGGAGTGCGCGCACTGCGCCGCACGTCATAGACGCCACGTCACCGGCGTCACAACAGAGGGGGTACGGACGGCATGGTGGTCGTCTTCGCGCTCGTCGCACTGCTGGTGCTCGCCGTCCTGGTGACGGCGAACTGGTATGTGTGGCGGCGCCTGTTCCACGACACGACCCGGGGCCCGGGGGCCGCGCGCCGCGCGGGCGCGGTGCTGATCGCGGGCGGCTGGGCGCTCGCCGTGGGCGCGCTGGTCGCCGAGCGCACCGGTGCGCCCTTCACCCTCCAGCGGGTGCTGGCCTGGCCCGGCTTCCTGTGGCTCGCCCTGTCGATCTACCTGCTGCTGGCGCTGCTGGCGGGGGAGGCCGTACGGCCGCTGCTGCGACGCCTCCTGGAGCGGCGGGCCGCCGCCCGGGCGGACGCGGACGCGGTGCGGCCGGCGGCTCCGGAGCGCGTGCCGGCCGCGACCGCACCGCCCGCCGTCCCGGAGCGTCCCGCCGCCCCGGAGCCGCCCGCCGTGCCCGACGGCGTCCTCGCGGGCCCTCTCGCCGGCCCCACCCGCCGCCTCTTCGTCTCCCGGGTGGTCGGCGGCACCGCCGCCGCGGCGGCGGTGGGGACGGTCGGCTACGGCACCTACGGCGTGCTGCGCGGCCCGCGGGTCAAACGCGTCACGGTGCCGCTGGCCAAGCTGCCCCGCGCGGCGCACGGTTTCCGCATCGCCGTGGTCAGCGACATCCACCTGGGCCCGGTGCTCGGCCGGGGCTTCGCCCAGAAGGTCGTCGACACGGTCAACTCCACCCAGGCCGACCTGATCGCGGTCGTCGGGGACCTCGTCGACGGCAGCGTCAAGGACCTCGGCCCGGCCGCGGCGCCCCTCGCGCGGCTCAGCGCCCGCCACGGGGCGTTCTTCGTCACCGGCAACCACGAGTACTTCTCCGGCGCCGAGCAGTGGGTCGAGGAGGTACGGCGCCTGGGCCTGCGTCCCCTGGAGAACGCCCGCACGGAACTGCCCCACTTCGACCTCGCGGGCGTCAACGACGTGGCGGGCGAGGACGAGGGCCAGGGCCCCGACTACGCCCGCGCCCTCGGCGACCGGGACCGCTCCCGCGCGTGCGTGCTGCTCGCCCACCAGCCGGTGCAGATCCACGACGCGGTCCGGCACGGCGTCGACCTCCAGCTCTCGGGGCACACCCACGGCGGCCAGCTGTGGCCCGGCAGCCTGCTCGCGGGCGCCGCCAACCCGACCGTGGCGGGCCTGGAGCGCTACGGCGACACCCAGCTCTACGTCAGCCGCGGCGCCGGGGCCTGGGGCCCGCCCACGCGGGTGGGGGCGCCCTCGGACATCACGGTGATCGAACTGGCCTCACGGCAGGCGTGAGGGAGGGCCGGCGGGGCCTTCCGGCTCCGCCGCGCGCACCGGGCGCTGCCCGGCGGGATCCGGCAGCGCCTTCGCCATCCCCGGCAGGAAGTCCGTGAACAGCTCGTGCACCTCGCGCACGAGCGGGCGCAGCACCCGGAAGCGGGCCAGTGCCACGCCCCGGGCGGTCAGCCGGGCGCCGCGCTCGGCCAGCCGGTAGCTGCGCGCGCGGCCCTCGGTCCGGTCGAAGATCCAGTACAGGCAGAGCCCCATCTGCGACAGCCACATCAGCTCGGGCAGGATGTCCCGCAGTTCCCCGGGCACCTTGGTCTTCGTCCCGGCCAGCACCGCCCGGTGGACGCCGATGGCCTCCACGCGCGCGTGCTCCGACTCCGGGGAGAACGGGCTGAGCGGGCTGTCGGGGTCGGCGGCGTTCTTGAAGAACTGCACCGCGAACTCGTGGTACGGCGCGGCGATGTCCAGCCATGCCTTCAGCACGCCCGCCAGCCGCGCCTCCAGGTCGGTCTCCCGGGCCAGGACCTCCCGGACCGCCGCGTGGTGCTCGGCGGCGATCCGGTCGTAGAAGCCCTGGATCAGGTACTCCTTGCCCGCGAAGTAGTAGTAGGCGTTGCCGACGGAGACCCCGGCCTCCTGGGCGATGGCCCGCATCGTCGTCCGGTCGTAGCCGCGTTCCCGGAACAGCCGCATGGCCGTCTCCAGGATGAGCGCGCGGGTCTGCTCGGACTTGCTGGGGGCGGCGCCGGAGTCCGGGCCGTCGTTCTTCGGGGGCACGGAGAGAGAGCCTAACCAGTGGCGCGGGCGCCGCCGCCACGGCCCGGTGCGGTGTATCACGGCCGCCGGCTCAGCTCCGGTCGTTTGCCGTAGTCCGTGAGCCCGATCACGTTCCCCCAGGGGTCGGCGAACTCGACGGTCCAGCCGGTGGCGACGGGGAACGGTTCGTCGAGCGGGGGGATGCCCGCCCGGTGCAGGGCCTCGGCGGCGGTTCGGGCGTCGGGCACCTCCAGCCAGACGCGGGGCGAGGGCCACAGGGGCGGGCGCTGCCCGAACTCCTCCTCGGCCCGCAGCAGCAGGCCGGGCGTCTCGCCGCCCACCTTCAGCAGGGCGATCCCGGCCTCGTCGAGCCGGAAGGCCACCGGGAACCCGGCGCGCTCGTAGAACGCCACGGCCTGGCCGAGATCCCCGACGGGCAGCAGTACGTTGTCGAAACCGAGCAGTTCGTACGACTCGTCATCTGACATATCGTCAGCGTAGGCGGGGCGTCATCCGGATCCGGTGATTATCACTCCCGGTCGGGCGCCTGCTTCCGCCGTCCGGCCTCAAGGACCCCGGTCACATCCAGCGTGACCTCGGCGCCGAGCGAGGCGGGGAGGACGACCCGCTCGCCGGGGGAGTGGACGCGGTGGGCGGCGTAGTCGCGCCCGGCCGGGCCGGTGAGGACGTGCAGGCGCCGGTGCTCGCGGTCGACGATCACGTACACCGGGACCTTGGCCTCGGCGTAGGCGGCGACCTTGGTGCGCAGGTCGCTCCGGAAGTTGCTGGAGGTCACCTCCAGGACGAGACGGAAGCAGACCGGGTCGTAGCAGTTGTTCTCGATGAGGTGGTCGTCGATGTCGGCGTCCACCACGGCCAGGTCCGGAATGACGTAGTCCTCCGAGCCGGTGGGCAGCCAGAGGCCGACGCCCTGGAGGACCTCGGTAGGGCCGTCGTCCAGCCCCGCTGCGATGAAGGGGCGCATGAGCTTGGTCAGGGCACGCGCGTGCGGGCCGTCCGGCGGCGGGGACGCGAGGAGCTGGCCTCCGATGATCTCGACGCGGTAGCCCGGAAGGCGGTCCATGAGACGGTTCGCCTCCGCGATCAGCGGACTGTCTTCGTAGGACCGCTCGACGGATGCTGCGGCCATCGCGTGCCTCCCGTGGGCTGGTGTCGAGACCATCATCGTAGGCCGGAAGGGCCTCCCGGAGCGGTCCGCGCGTCCTTCACTCGATGGTGTGGCATATGCCAGAGGGCCCCGTTCCAGCGGAACCGGGCCCTCGGGGACGTACGCGAGCGGAGCTCAGAAGCGGCGCGTGATCAGCGCCCGCTTCACCTCCGCGATCGCCTTGGTGACCTCGATACCGCGCGGGCAGGCGTCCGTGCAGTTGAAGGTCGTGCGGCAGCGCCACACGCCGTCGCGGTCGTTGAGGATCTCCAGGCGCTGCTCGCCGGCCTCGTCACGCGAGTCGAAGATGAAGCGGTGCGCGTTGACGATGGCGGCCGGGCCGAAGTACTGGCCGTCGTTCCAGAAGACCGGGCAGGACGTGGTGCAGGCCGCGCACAGGATGCACTTCGTGGTGTCGTCGAAGCGCTCGCGGTCCTCCGCGGACTGGAGCCGCTCGCGGGTCGGCTCGTTGGTGTCCTTCGTGATCAGGAAGGGCATCACGTCCCGGTACGCCTGGAAGAACGGCTCCATGTCGACCACGAGGTCCTTCAGGACCGTCAGGCCCTTGATGGGCTCGACCGTGATCGGCTTCTCGGGGTTGATGTCCTTGATCAGCGTCTTGCAGGCCAGACGGTTCTTGCCGTTGATCCGCATGGCGTCCGAACCGCAGATGCCGTGGGCGCAGGAGCGGCGGAAGGTGAGCGAGCCGTCCAGCTCCCACTTGATCTTGTGGAGGCCGTCGAGGACGCGCTCCTTGGGGTCGAGCTCGATCCGGAAGTCCTCCCAGGTCGCCTCGGCCGAGACCTCCGGGTTGAAGCGGCGCACCCGGAAGGTGACGGTGATGTAGGGGGACGCCGCCGTGGCGTCGGCCTCCGCCTTGTCCAGAACAGGGGTAGCCATCAGTACTTACGCTCCATCGGCTGGTAGCGGGTCTGGACGACCGGCTTGTAGTCGAGACGGATGGACTCGGAGCCGTCGTCGCCGACCTCGCGGTACGCCATGGTGTGGCGCATGAAGTTGACGTCGTCGCGGTTCGGGTAGTCCTCGCGGTAGTGACCGCCGCGGGACTCCTTGCGGGCGAGTGCCGAGACGGCCATGACCTCGGCCAGGTCGAGCAGGTTGCCCAGCTCGATGGCCTCCAGCAGGTCGGTGTTGAACCGCTTGCCCTTGTCCTGGATCGCCACGTTCTTGTAGCGCTCCCTGAGCTCGGCGATCTTCTCGACCGCCGTCTTGATCGTCTGCTCGGTGCGGAACACCATGACGTTGGCGTCCATGGTCTCCTGGAGCTCGCGGCGCAGCTCCGCCACCCGCTCGTTGCCGGTGGAGGTGCGCAGCCGCTCGATCTGCTCGGCGACGAACGCCTCCGGGGCCTCGGGCAGCTCGACGAAGTCCGCCGCCTGGGAGTACTCCGCCGCGGCGATGCCGGCCCGCTTGCCGAAGACGTTGATGTCCAGCAGCGAGTTGGTGCCGAGGCGGTTGGCGCCGTGCACGGAGACACAGGCGACCTCGCCGGCCGCGTACAGGCCCGGGACGACGGTGGTGTTGTCCGCCAGGACCTCGCCCATGACGTTGGTCGGGATGCCGCCCATGGCGTAGTGCGCGGTCGGCTGGATCGGGATCGGGTCCGTGTAGGGCTCGATGCCGAGGTAGGTCCGGGCGAACTCGGTGATGTCCGGGAGCTTGGCGTCCAGCTGCTCCGGCGGCAGGTGGGTCAGGTCCAGGTAGACGTGGTCGCCCTCGGGACCGCAGCCGCGGCCCTCGCGGATCTCCGTGTAGATGGAGCGGGAGACGACGTCACGGGAGGCGAGGTCCTTCATGACCGGCGCGTACTTCTCCATGAAGCGCTCGCCGTCCTTGTTGCGCAGGATGCCGCCCTCACCGCGGGCGCCCTCGGTGAGCAGGATGCCCATGCGCCAGATGCCGGTCGGGTGGAACTGGAAGAACTCCATGTCCTCCAGCGGGATGCCCCGGCGGTAGACGGCGGCCTGGCCGTCACCGGTGAGGGTGTGCGCGTTGGAGGTGACCTTGAAGAACTTGCCGCAGCCGCCGGAGGCGTAGATCACGGCCTTCGCCTGGAAGACGTGGATCTCGCCGGTGGCCAGCTCGTAGGCCACGACTCCGGCGGAGCGCTTGACGCCGTCGACCTCGGTGATCAGCTGGTCCAGGACGTAGAACTCGTTGAAGAACTCCACGCCCTCCTTGACGCAGTTCTGGTACAGCGTCTGGAGGATCATGTGGCCGGTGCGGTCGGCCGCGTAGCAGGAGCGGCGGACGGGGGCCTCGCCGTGGTTGCGGGAGTGGCCGCCGAAGCGGCGCTGGTCGATGGTGCCGTTCGGGGTCCGGTTGAACGGCAGGCCCATCTTCTCCAGGTCGAGGACGGAGTCGATGGCCTCCTTCGCCAGGATCTCCGCGGCGTCCTGGTCGACCAGGTAGTCACCGCCCTTGACCGTGTCGAAGGTGTGCCACTCCCAGTTGTCCTCCTCCACGTTGGCGAGCGCGGCGGCCATGCCGCCCTGCGCGGCGCCCGTGTGGGAGCGGGTGGGGTAGAGCTTCGTCAGGACGGCCGTGCGGCTGCGCTTGGTCGCCTCGATGGCGGCCCGCATACCGGCGCCACCGGCGCCGACGATGACGGTGTCGTACTTGTGGATCTTCATGATTCTCGCAGCCCCGTGCCTAGCGGATGTTCGGGTCGAAGGTGAAGATCACCAGCGTGCCCAGCAGGATGGTGAACACCGTGGCGGTGTAGAGCAGGCCCTTGAGCCAGAGCCGGGTGTTCGCGCGCTCCGCGTAGTCGTTGATGACCGTGCGCAGGCCGTTGGCGCCGTGCAGCATCGCCAGCCACAGCATCAGCAGGTCCCAGACCTGCCAGAACGGGGACGCCCAGCGGCCGGCCACGAAGGCGAAGCCGATCTTGGAGACGCCGCCGTCCAGCACGAGCTGGATCAGCAGGTGGCCGATGACCAGGACGACCAGCACCACGCCGGACAGGCGCATGAACAGCCAGGCGGCCATCTCGAAGTTGCCCCGGGTCGACCTCGGGGTCTTCTTGGTGCGCTTGCGCGGGGCCTCGATGAGCGGCGCCGGGTTGTCGACGTTGTACGCGGCGCCCTCGACGGGGCCGATCCCGGACGCGGCGGTTTCAGTGGTGGACATGGGCGTCAGCTCCCGAACAGTTCACGAGCGGCGTGGCCGAGGACGGGGTAGATCGCCCCGAGCATCAGCACGACCCACAGCACGACGACGGTCCAGAGCATGTGCTTCTGGTACCGGGCGCCCTTGATCCAGAAGTCGACGGCGATGACGCGCAGACCGTTGAGCGCGTGGAAGAGGATGGCGGCGACGAGGCCGTACTCCAGCAGCGCGACGATGGGCGTCTTGTACGTGGCCACGACCTTGTCGTAGGCCTCGGGGGACACACGGACGAGTGCGGTGTCCAGCACGTGAACGAACAGGAAGAAGAAAATGAGGACGCCGGTGACTCGGTGAGCCACCCAGGACCACATTCCTTCCCGGCCGCGGTACAGCGTTCCAGCCGGCACGGAAGTTTCCTCCGGGAGCGGGGATTGGGGCCGCGCCGGCTTCTCTGTCGGTCGGGCCCGGCCGGGTACGGTCCACCGGCCCCCAGCATCGTAGCGACGTGTGCCTGTGGCGCTGACAGCGGGCCTGCCAGTGTGATCAAACTTGCACTCAAAGGTGCACGGACGGGTGACCGGTGGGCGGCATCTGGGCCGGGGTGTCCCGTTATCTGCCGGGTGCCGGGGCGATCCGGCCGTCCGCGCCGGGCTCCGTCAGCGCCCCGCCCGCCCCAGGCGCGTCCGCAGCCGCCCCTTCGCCAGGCGCCTGAGCTCGTCGGCCGCCACCAGCCGCTCCTCCTCGGGATCGTTGGCCAATCGTGACCGGATGCCTTCGAGGACATGGTCCAGGGCCTCGTGGGCGGCGAGATCGTCCACGCAGATGACGAACGTATGACCGAATCTGCTCTCGTATGCCGCGTTGGCGGCACCGAGCGCCGTGTGGGCGGGGGTGTACGCCCCTTCCGGCAGCGCGGGCAGCGTCTCGGCGGCCAGCGCCGCGGTGAGGGCCTCGGGCGCCAGGTCGTACGTCGCCTCGTCCGCCGCCGCCAGCAGGGCGGGCAGGTCGGGATAGGGCCGGTGGGCGGCGACCCGGAGCGCCCAGTCGGGGTGGCGGAGGCAGGTCAGCAGAAGGCGCACCGCGTCCTCGGCGCGGGCGCGGTTGAAGCGCTCCAGCGGGGACGGCGTGCCGCGGGTTTGCTCTGGTACGGGTATGGCGACTCGGCCGGGGAGGTCGGGAAGACGGTGCGCAGGCAGCGTGGGTCCTTGTGGGCGTCACGTGTGTGTCGGCAGGGAGTGCTGTGAGAGATGTGTCATCACGCTATCGAGAATGGTCACGAAGTGTCCGGCAGATACCGCAGATTCACCCGAACAGGAGAGTTTAAGGACGACTGGTGGACGGGTGACGTCCTACGGTGGGCGCCGTGAGTCAGCACAGGCGCCGCACCTCGGCGCACCGGGTGAAACAGCGGGCGGTGATAGCCGGCGCGGCCGTCGCCGCGCTCGGCGCGGGAGTGGGCCTGTGGGCCTCCGGCGGCGACGGCGGCCCGCCGGGCACCGCCGCCGCGCCCACGGGCACCTCCCCGAGCGCGACGCCCAGCCCCACGCGCTCCTACCCCCTGTCCAGCGCGCCGCGGACGATCCCCGCCGTCCGCGAGCACACCCCCGAGCGCGGCCCCGGCTGGCGGCCCGCACGCGGCCACCGCGTGGTGGTGAACGACGCCGCCCTCGCCGACGAGGGCCGGCTGGTAGCCGATGAGCTGGGGCTGACGTACGCGGGCGAGAAGGACGACGAGCGCGCCGGTGACCTGCGCCTGGAGGTCAACGAGGGCAAGGGCGCCAACCCGGAGTCGTACACCCTCACCGCGCGCGGCGGGCGGGTGACCGTCAGCGCCCCGGCCGAGGCGGGCGTCTTCTACGGCACCCGCACCCTGAAGCAGGCCGTGCGCGGCGGCACCGCCCCGGAGGGCGTCATACGCGACGAACCGGACAAGCCCCGGCGCGGCTTCATGCTCGACATCGCGCGCAAGCACTTCTCGGCGGACTGGATAGAGGACCGGATCCGCGAGCTCGGCGACCTGAAGTACAACGAGCTCGGCCTGCACTTCTCCGACGACCAGTCCTTCCGTGTCGAGTCCGAGTCCCACCCGGAGATCGTGTCCGAGGACCACCTGACCAAGGCGCAGGTGAAGAAGATCGTCGACCTCGCGGCGAGCCGGCACATCACCGTCGTCCCCGAGATCGACTCGCCCGGCCACCTCGGCGCGGTCATCGCCGCCCACCCCGACCTGCAACTGCGCAACGCCCAGGGCACGGCGGTCCGCGGCGCGGTGGACATCTCGAAGAAGAAGGCCGCCGACATCGTCGACGACCTGCTGAACGAGTACGCCGGCCTCTTCCCCGGCAGCCGGTGGCACCTCGGCGCCGACGAGTACCAGGCGCTGACCGTGTCGGACCCGCAGACGTCCTTCCCGCAGCTGGCCGCCGCCGCGCGGGAGCGGTTCGGCTCCGGCGCGAACGTCGCCGACCTCACCACCGGCTGGCTCAACGACCGCACCGCGACGGTCCGCGCCCACGACCGCACCCCGCGCGCCTGGAACGACGGCTTCTTCCGCAGCGCCTCCGTGCCGGCCTCCGATGACCTGGAGGTCGCCTACTGGACCGGCAAGGAGATCGGCGCCCGGCAGCCGCTGGAGTACCTCCAGGCGGGCCGCAAGGTGATCAACTACAACGACGAGTTCCTCTACTACGTGCTCGGGCAGCCGCAGACCTTCGTCTACCCGACCGGCGAGCGCATCTACGAGCAGTGGACGCCGCGCGTGCTGCGCGGCACCGAGGCCGTCCCGGCGCGGTACGACGACCAGATCCTCGGCGGCAGCTTCGCCGTCTGGTGCGACCTCGCGAACTCCCAGACCCAGGAGCAGGTCGCGGCCGGGATCCGGCTGCCGCTCGCGGCCACGGTCCAGAAGCTGTGGGACCCCGGCGAGCCGGAACTGTCCTGGGCGGAGTTCAAGGCGCTGGCCGACCGGCTGGGCTGACCGGCCCGGACGGTCCCGCTCCCGCCTCCGCCGCGCCGCCACCGGCACGGATCGCCCCGCCCGCCCGCCCCGGCTCCGGGCGAGCGGGTGCCCCTGTGACACTCGCGGGCCGTCGCACGCAGTAGGGGGAAGTGCCGGTGCCGTATCGGCGCGCGGGACCGAGAGGGACGGACGGGGAGGCCGCATGAGCCTGGTGGAACTGATCGCACGGGCCGACGAACGGGCACTGGCCGCGAGCGGACTGGCCTGTGTGGACCGGTGCGTGCCGCTGCTCGGCGGCGAGGACGAGATCCTGCGGCCGCTGTGGGCGGCCCTCGCCGAGGACGGCGGCGGCACCGGGGACGACTGGGCGAAGCGGCTGGAACGGCTGCGCGGCACGCTCGCCGGTCCCGGGGAGCCCCGGGGCGGTGCCGCGGAGGCCGAGGCCGCGCTGCTCGCCCACCGGATGCTGGCCGCCGCCCCGGACCGGCGGTCCGCCGCGGGGATGCGAGTCTGGGCCGACGCCTGCTCGGTCGCCTCGCTCCGGATCCACCGGCTCCTCGAACCCGCGGCGGACGGCCTCGGCGGCGAGCCGTCCGGCGTCGACGCCGGACGCGAGGGAGACACGGAGGGCGTTCCGCCGCTGGTCGCCGCCGAGCTGCGCCGCCAGGTCACCGTCCTGGAACTGCTCACCGGCCACGGGGCGGCGGGGCTGCGCCAGGCGCTGGAGGTCGCGGCGGAGGGCCGCCGGGTGCTGCGCGCGGTGGTCTCGCGCCGGGAGCGCGGGCGCGGCTGACGCCCTCGCCGTCCGCCCGCGCGCCGGGCCCGGGAGAGTGTGGCCGTCCTGCGGTGAGGATTGCGGGAAAGTGGCGGAGGTGGGGCGATCCTGCACCGGTCGGCGGCACCCCCGCGGATCCCGGTGACGAATCACCGGGCGCCGGCGCTCTAGCGGGTGTGACGACTGTGACGACTGTGACCAGTACGACTACGGCGGCGACCCGGCAGGAGGCCAGGCCCCCGGCCGCGGCGAAGCCGGTGCGCTGGGCGGCGGACGCGGTGTCGGCCCTGCGCGAGGGCGCCCGGCTGCGCCTGGACTACTCGGCGCAAAGCCTGTGGCGCGTGGACCGGATGATCGACGGCATCCGGGGCGAGGGGCCGCCGTACGCCGCGGTCCGCACCGTGCTGCGCGGGCTCGGCGCGTACGCCGGGGAGGTGATCGTCCGCCAGACCGGCGCCGAGTGGTGGGCGACCGGCGGCGACCACTGGGTGCGCACCCCGGACGGCCGTCTGTGGGACCCGATCGAGGAGGCCCGGCGCTGCTACACCGGCGACGGGTCGCTGCGGCTGCTGTGCCGGGAGGCGACGGCGGTCCGGTGAGACCGGACCGGCGGGGCCCCGCCACTGGTCGTGGTCGGGGCCCCGGCCGGTCGGCCGCCGAGGAGGTGCCGGGTTACGGCGTCAGCGTCTGGCCCAGCCGGCCGTCCGTGGGCGTGCCCAGCGTGGTCTTGCTCCAGATCACGGACTGCGCGTAGCCCAGCCCGGTGCTGTTGCTCGGGATGTGGTGCACCAGGCCGTCCGTGCCGTCCTCGCCGTCGGCCCCGAAGGTGAGGTCGGCGCGCCCGTACCCGGACAGGTCGGTGAGGGACACCGACGAGCCGACCCGGTCGTCGGTCTCCGTGGAGCCGGCGACGCCGGAGGTGTCCTGCGAGATGGCGACCGAGCCGGTGCCGGTGAGGCCGGACGCGGTGCCCTTGAGCAGGACCACGGCGCCGGAGTTGACGCGGTTGACGCCGTCGCGGCTGACGTCCTCGCCGGTGACGCCGGTGAGGAGGTCCGCGTACCCGTCGGCGTTGTAGTCGCCCATCGACACCGACATGCCGAAGGAGTCGTGGGCCTCGTTGGTGTCGGGGACGCCGGAGGTGTCCTGGTGGATGACCCGCATGCCGGTGGTGGTGAACCCGGTGGAGGTACCGAGGAGCATGGTGATCTGGCCGCCGGAGATGCCGCCGGACTCCTTGGCGACCGGCTGGCCGATGACGATGTCGTCGTAGCCGTTGTTGTTGACGTCGCCCGCGGCGATGGACCGGCCGCCCTTGACGGAGAGGACGCCGGCCAGGGACAGGCCGGTCGCCGAGCCGGCGAAGCGGGCCACGCGGGCGACCCCGGCGTTGTCGCGGTAGTTCAGGGCGACGTCGGCGTAGCCGTCCCGGTTGAAGTCGCCGGTCGCGGCGTCCAGGTAGGCGACCGATCCGGTGGCGGTGGTCAGCCTGCCGTAGGCGGTGGTGCCGCCGGTCAGCTTGACGTTGTAGTTGCCGCCCCGGCCGGTGCCGGCCGAGAACACGTCCGCCTTGCCGTCGCCGTTGAAGTCGCCGACGGTCACGGTCGAGCCGAGCTTGGCGCCGGCCCACGTCACACCCGTGGCGTAGTACGAGAAACCGGTGTTGAGGGCGGGGCCGTACAGCACGGTGACCATGCCGCGGTCGGCGTTGCCGCTGGTGTCGTCCTCACCGGGGGCGCCGATCGCGAGGTCGGCGTAACCGTCGCCGTTGACGTCGCCCCAGGCGGTGGAGGTGCCGAAGGCGTCACCGGACTCGGTGGAGTCGGGGACGCCCGCGCTGTTCTGGGTGATCGTCACCTTGGATCCGGTCACCGGGCCGTCGATGCCGCCGGGGACCACCTTCACCACGTTGCCCACGGGCACGCCCAGGGCCAGGTCGGTGATGCCGTCCCGGTTGACGTCGGAGGTCGGCAGGGCGTGCGAGATGCCCGGGGTCTTCGCCAGCGTGGCGATCCGGGACAGCTTCGGGTAGAGGTTCGCGCCGGGGCAGGCGGTGGCGTTGGTGTCGCGGTGGCCGAAGACCCGCGGCAGCGTGATCGAGGTGCCCTTGTCGACGAGGTTGCCGTCCTGGCCCTTCGGGGTGCCGGAGGTCAGCGTGACCTTGCCGGTCGGATCGATGCCGTACATCCCGAACTTCCACGCCACGATCCGCGCCATCGCGTCGAGCGCGGCACGGCTGGGCTGAACCTTCTCGAAGTTGCCGAGGTAGGAGATGCCGACCGTGTTGGTGTTGAAGCCCACGTCGTGGGCGCCGGTCACCGGCAGGTCCATGCCGCCGCTGCGGCCCTCGAAGATCTGCCCGCACCGGTCGACGACGAAGTTGTAGCCGATGTCGTAGTAGCCGCGGGCGAAGTGCTCCTGCTGGATGGAGCGCATCCGGGCGCGCGACTGGGCGCAGGACAGGGTGTTGTCGCTGTCCGTGCCGGTGTGGTGGATGACGGCGGCCTTGATCTCGGTGCCGTAGCTCGGCGTGCCGTCGTAGTCCGTGGAGGCGCCCCACTCGGCCTGGGTGATGACCGGCGGCTTGACGACCTTGGAAGGCCGGGGCGCCGGGACCGTGGGCGTGGGCGAGGGCGAGGCGGTGGCCGGCGGGGACGTCGGCACCGACGCCGAGGCGGACGGCGAGGCCGGGGCGGACGGCGAGGCGGAGGCCGGGGCGCCGGGCGTCTGCGTGGGCGCCGCCGTCTGCGTCGTCGTGCCCGGTTCCGTGGGCGAGGGCGAGGCGGTCTCCGCGGCGAAGGCGGCCGGCTCCATGGCGCCCTCCGGGTCGGTGCCCGGGTCGAGCAGCTTGACGTCCAGGCCGGCCGGCTGGCCGGCGGCTTCGGTGCCGTCGGCGTGCACGACGCGCACCTCGATGCCGTCGGAGTCCCCGGTCCACAGCGAGGCGGTGCCGCCGCGGGCGGCGGCCCGCTCACCCTCGGCGCCGTCGGCCTGGTTGGGCTCGGTGTCCAGCTCCTGCCAGCCGGACCACTTGCCGGAGGTCAGGTCCCGGGTGCGCACCTGAGGCGTCCCCTTGACCTTCGCGTCGGGATCGTCCCAGGTCAGCAGCACCGCGCTGAACCGTCCGGTCCCCTTCTTGTCGAGGCCCTTGCGGCCCGCTCCCTCGCTCTGGAGCTTCACCGTGCGGATGGTCGGCTTGCGCTCCACCGCCTTGCCGGCCGGCCGCGCGGACGGTTCGGCCACCGCGTACGTGACCACCCCCGCGGTACTCAGGACGACCGCTCCCGTCGTCAGCCACACCCGTCTCTTCAGACCGAGCGGTTTGTACGCATGGGTCCTTCGAGGACTCAACTGCCCACCCCTAGAAACTCATCACGAAGGCACCACAGGACACGGGCGCCACTACAGACAGCGTGACAGCCCGGCCGATCGTCACGGGGACCAGGGTGGGCGCAACCGCCGTCCGCACCGGCCGCGAACGCCCGGCGGACGCGGCCGCAGTGACGTTTCCGCCGGTCCTGACGCTGATCACCGTGGGGACGTGGGCACGACCGGCTCGTGCCGCACGGACGGTGCGGGCTCACCGGAGCTCGCCGCGCACTCGGTACGGACGAGGACGGTACTTGGGCCAGCGAGGGGAACCCCGCCGCGTACAGGCGTACGACGGGGAACTGGGCGCGGCCGTCGCGCGGGCCCAGCAGGGTGACGAGGCCGCCTTCGCGGTCGCCTACCGGCTCGTGCAGCCCGGCCTGCTCGGCTATCTGCGCGGGCTGGTCGGGGACGACGCCGAGGACGTGGCGTCCGACGCGTGGCTGGAGATCGCCCGGGACCTGGGGCGGTTCCGGGGCGACGGGGCCGGTTTCCGCGGCTGGACGGCGACCATCGCCCGGCACCGGGCACTGGACCATCTGCGCCGGCAGCGGGTGCGGCCCCGGCCGGCCGCGCTGGAACAGGACCTGGACCTGCCCGCCCCGCACAGCACCCACGACCAGGCGCTGGAGTCCCTGTCCACCGAGGCCGCCCTCGCACTGGTCCGGGGGCTGCCGCGCGACCAGGCCGAGGCGGTGCTGCTGCGCGTCGTCGTGGGACTCGACGGACCCGCCGCCGCCCGGGTGCTGGGCAAGCGCCCGGGCGCGGTACGCACCGCCGCGTACCGGGGGCTGAAGCGTCTGGCCCGGCAACTGGGCGCCGACGGTGTGACGGACGAGGCTCCGCGGACGCTGGGGGAGTCGACATGACCGGCGGCGGCGAGACACCGGCGGACCGAGCGGGGACGGAAGAGGAGATGGGCGACCAGCGCAGCGACGGTGGGGCCACCGTCCCCCGGCGGGCGCGCTCCGGCCGGGCCCCGGGAAGCGCCGCGGGCCCGGGGCGGCGGTCCGGTCCCGGTGACCCGGCCGGCGCCTCCGGCCTCGTCGAGGCGCTGTTCTCCGCCGCCCTGCGCGAGGACGGCCCGGGTGCCGAAGCCGAGCGGCGGGCCGTGGCCGCCTTCCGGGCCGCGCGGGACGCCGGCGCGCACCGGGCGGTCCGGGCCCGGCGCCGCGACGACTGGCGGCCCCGGCAGCGGCGGCGCGTGGGCCGCCCGCTCAAGGCCGCCCTCTCCGTGCTCCTGGCGGGCCTCACCCTGGGCGGCGCCGCCTACGCCGCGATCGGCGGCGGCCCGGCCGTGGACGGCCGCGGCGACGGCGGGCCCCGGCCGCCCGCCGCGACGGCTCCCGCGGACCGGCCGGCCTCCCGGCCCGCCGCGCCGCCCGCCGGGGGCCCCGCCGTGCCCGACCGCGCGGCGGGCGCCGGGGACGCCATGGACCCCGCGGCCGACTGCCGTGCCTACCACCGGACCGAGGATCGCGGCGAGCCCCAGGAGGCCGCGGTGCCGCGGCGGTTGGCCGCGGCGGCGGGCGGCGGGCGGCGGATCGCCGCGTACTGCGTCCGGCAGGACGACCGGCCCGGGTCCCCGAGGGAGGACCACCCGGCCGGGCAGCCCGTGCGGGACCGGGCACGGGACAGCGGCGCCGGCGACTCCGGCGGTCCCGGCGACCCCGGCGGTCCCGGCAATCCCGGCGACGCGGGCGGCTCGGGTGCGTCCGGCGGGCCCGCCGGCCCGGCCGGTTCCGGCGGCTCGGGTGGCTCAGGGAGCGCCGGGAACGCCGCGGGCTCCGCTGACCGGAGCGGCGCGGGCGGCGGACGGACACCGGACCGGCGCGACGGCGGCGGCTGACCGGGGCGCCGGCTCGGGGAAGGTCGTGCGAAGCGGCCGGCGCGCTGGTCGCGCGGTTGGTCACGGAGCCGGGCGGGGCCGTGCGTAAGACCAGGTCAAGCCGGGAAACGAGCGAGACGGCCGGGACCGCCACCCCCCACAGGAGAGGCCCCGGCCGTCACGCGGTCCGGGCCGCGGGGCGGCCCGTACTTCCTTCAGCGCCGGGACTGCGGTTTGCGTCACACCCGCGCCCCACCTGCCGTGTCACGGCTTAGTTGCATCTTGCACGACATCTCACCCGGACATGGACGAGCGGTGGTTGAAGACGTAACGTGCGTTTCGCGCCGGACCGCGGAGGGCTGGGCCCCCGCGTCACACCTGCGGTAGACCACCGCAACCACCATGTCAGGAACCACGACGGCCAGAGCCCGGGCCGCGAGAGCGGCGCCGGATCAGGCGCAAAGAGAGGCGCGCGCGGTGCTGGGGGACGACGCGGAGCTGACCGCCGCGGTGCGCGCGGCGCAGGACGGGGACGAAGGCGCGTTCCGGACTGTGTACCGCGCGGTGCACCCGCGGCTGCTCGGCTACATACGCACACTGGTCGGCGAGCCGGACGCCGAGGACGTCGCGTCCGAGGCGTGGTTGCAGATCGCCCGTGACCTGGAGCGCTTCAGCGGGGACGCGGACCGCTTCCGCGGCTGGGCCGCCCGGATCGCCCGCAACCGCGCGCTCGACCACATCCGCATGCGGGGGCGCCGGCCCGCCATCGCCGGTGACGAGACGGAACTGACCGGCAGACCCGCCGAGTCCGACACCGCGGGCGAGGCGATCGAGGCCCTCACCACCGACAGCACCCTCTCCCTCATCGCCCGGCTGCCGCAGGACCAGGCGGAGGCCGTGGTGCTGCGCGTGGTGGTGGGCCTGGACGCCAAGAGCGCCGCCGAGACGCTGGGCAAGCGGCCGGGCGCCGTCCGCACGGCGGCGCACCGCGGGCTCAAGCGCCTGGCCGAACTGCTCGGCGGCGATCCGGAATCCACCGGCGTGCTCGGCGCCCTGCCCGCGCCCCGAGAACCACTGGGCCGCAAGGTGACGTCCGCGACTGTGACGCATACGTCCGCGCGGACGCAGAAGGACATGTGATGGCCGACGAGCAGGACAAGTGGCTGGACCGCGAAACGGCGGAACGCCTGCTGCGCGGAGAGCCGCTCGACCCTGTCGACCCCAGCGCCCGCGAGCGGGCCGAACGGCTCGCCGCCGCCCTGCGCGCGCTCGCCGCGCCCTGCCCGCCGCCCGGCGGGCAACTGCCCGGCGAGGCCGCCGCGCTGGCCGCCTTCCGCGCGGCGCACGCCGACGGGACGGCCGCCTCCGGTACCGGAAGCGGAACCGCTCCCGCGGACCCCGCCGCCACCGGCGGTCGCGGCGCCCGCCCGCCCCGCCGGGTCCGCCCGCTGCGCCTGACGCTCGCCGCCGTACTGGCCGCGGGCATGGTCGGCGGAGTGGCGGTGGCCGCCGGGACCGGGACCCTGCCCGCACCGTTCGGCGGCGGCGCGCCCGCCCCCGCCGCCTCCGCGCCGGCCGCCGCGACCCCCGGCCGCCCGCTGGTGTCCCCCTCCCCGCGGGACCGGACCTGGGGCGAGCCCCGGCCGGACGGCACCCCGGCCGGTCCGGCCGGCCTGGGCGCCGCGCGGAAGGACGCGAAGGCGGACACCGGCGAGGAGGAGGACGGGAAGCGGGGCGGTACGGAGGAGAAGGAGAGCGGCGAGGAGACGGGCGCGGCGTCCGGTTCCGGTGACCGCTCCAGTTCCGATTCCGATTCCGGTTCCGGCGAGGCGCGGGGCGGTGCGGGCGGCGGGCAGCGGTCCGTTCTCGCCCGGGCCTGCCGGGACCTGCGCGCCGGAGAGGTCCTCGGCGCGGCGGGCCGGCGGGCGCTGGAGCGCGCGGCCGGCGGGGCCGCGCGCGTGCCCGCGTACTGCGAGGACGTCCTGGCCGGTTCCGGTGGCCGGGACGGCGGCGCCGCGGGGAAGGGCGGGAACGGCGCGGCCCCGGGGGCCGGGCAGGGGAACGCGGGCGGGCGGAACGACGGCGGCACGTCCGACGGCGAGGGCGACGCCGCGGTGAAGAAGGACGGGAACGGCAGCGGCGGCCGGGGCGGCGACACCCCGTCGGCCGACGGCGCCGCCCGCCAGAGCGCCGCCGTCCGCACGGGGCCGGTCCGCGCGGCCCTCCCGGCGGCGAGACCGGCGGACGCGCCCCGGCCGTAGCCCCGCCGGGCGCCCCTGCGAAAGTTGTGTGACAGACCCCTGTGACCTGCGGTTTCGTGGGCGGTGGGATTTTTTTGGCCGCGGGGTGTGACATTTTCGGCCGCAGTGACGCAGTACTGAGTGAGCCGACTGGTCATCGGCTGTCGCACCGAGCCGGGGTTCCCCCCGTACCCGCGGCTCGTGCATCGGCGCGGACGGGACACGTTCCCCCGGTCCCGTCCGCGCCCTCATCGCCCCGGCCGCCCGGCGGCCGCCCTCACCGGTACACGACGACCTTGTCGCCGTTGCGCACCTGCCGGTACAGCTCCGCGATCGCCGCCTCGTCCCGGACGTTGACGCAGCCGTGCGAGGCGCCGGCGTAGCCCCGGGCCGCGAAGTCGGCCGAGTAGTGCACGGCCTGGCCGCCGCTGAAGAACATCGCGTACGGCATGGGCGTGTCGTACAGGGTCGACCAGTGGTGCCGGGACTTCCAGTAGACCTGGAAGACGCCCTCCCGGGTCGGGGCCGCATCGGAGCCGAAGCGGACGGGCAGCGTCGTCACCGTCCGGCCGTCGATCATCCAGCGCAGCGTCCGGCTGGACTTGCTGACGCACAGGACCCGGCCGGTCAGGCAGCGCGCGTCGGGCGCGGCGGCCGGTTGCCCGCCCATGAGGTACAGGTCCCACCAGCCCGGTTCGCGCGTCATCCCCAGCAGCCGCTGCCAGGTGACGGTGTCGGTCCTGCCGGTGGGGGGAAGTCCGCGCTTGCCCTGGAAGCCGCGTACCGCGCGCTCGGTGAGGTCGTCGTACGTCCCGGTCGGCCCGTCGAACAGCCACTCGATCTGGCGCAGGCGTGCCTGGAGTTCGCGGACGTCCCGCCCGGTGTCGCCCCGGGACCACAGGACGGGGGCCGCAGGGGGCACGGGCGGCGCGCTCGGCCGGCGGCCGGGGGACGGCCGGTCGTCGGACGGCGGCTGGGACGGGGCCGGCGGCTGGGGCCGGGAGGGCTGTGGCGGCTGTGACGGCCGCGGCGCCTGTGGCGGCTGCGACGGCTGCGGTGCCGGCGGGGCGCCGGAGACGTCGATGCGCACCGGTGCGCGCTGCTGCCCGTCCGCGCCCGCCGGCTGCACGGTGCAGCCGCACACCGCCACCAGGGCCGCCGCCGCGGCGGCGGCCACCCTGCCCGCGCCCGTTCCCGTGCCCTGTCCCGTTCCCCGCATCACGGCCCCCCGCCGTCTCGGCGACGCGTCCGGGCAGTCGTCCCCGCCGGACGTTCCCTGGAGATGTTCCCCTGAGATGTTCCCCGCGGATGACGGATCGTGAACAGGGCGGCATGGTGGTGTGACGGGGGACGCGGCGTGCGGTTGTGAGCAAGGTCCCAGCCCTTACCTCTGCACCCGGCGGGCGGGTCACCGCTACAGTCCGATCAAGAGATGGGCTGTACTGGCGAGTAACCGGCGTGAGCCGGCGAGTAGACGACGAGTAACTCGATTCTTTGCTCAGCGGGAGGCAACGCACCATGGCGCGCGAGTCTGAGTCCGGACTGCCCATCGAACCGGTCTACGGACCCGGCGCCCTGGCCGGCTGGGACCCGGCCGGAAAGCTGGGTGAGCCCGGGGCGTACCCCTTCACACGCGGCGTGTACCCGACGATGTACACCGGCCGCCCCTGGACGATGCGCCAGTACGCCGGGTTCGGCACGGCGGTGGAGTCCAACGCCCGCTACAAGCAGCTCATCGCCAACGGCACCATGGGCCTGTCGGTCGCCTTCGACCTGCCCACCCAGATGGGCCACGACTCCGACGCGCCGATCGCGCACGGCGAGGTCGGCAAGGTCGGCGTCGCCATCGACTCGATCGACGACATGCGGGTGCTGTTCGACGGCATCCCGCTGGACAAGGTGTCCACGTCGATGACGATCAACGCCCCGGCCGCCCTGCTGCTCCTGCTCTACCAACTGGTCGCCGAGGAACAGGGCGTCAGCGCCGACCGGCTGACGGGCACCATCCAGAACGACGTGCTGAAGGAGTACATCGCGCGCGGGACGTACATCTTCCCGCCCAAGCCGTCGCTGCGCCTGATCGCGGACATCTTCAAGTACTGCAAGGCCGAGATCCCGAAGTGGAACACCATCTCGATCTCCGGCTACCACATGGCCGAGGCGGGCGCCTCCCCCGCGCAGGAGATCGCCTTCACCCTCGCCGACGGCATCGAGTACGTCCGCACCGCGGTCGCGGCCGGCATGGACGTCGACGACTTCGCCCCGCGCCTGTCCTTCTTCTTCGTCGCCCGCACGACGATCCTGGAGGAGGTCGCCAAGTTCCGTGCCGCGCGCCGGATCTGGGCGCGGGTGATGAAGGAGGAGTTCGGCGCCGAGAACCCCAAGTCGATGATGCTGCGCTTCCACACGCAGACGGCCGGGGTGCAGCTGACGGCGCAGCAGCCGGAGGTCAACCTGGTCCGGGTCGCCGTCCAGGGCCTGGCGGCGGTGCTCGGCGGTACCCAGTCGCTGCACACCAACTCCTTCGACGAGGCCATCGCGCTGCCCACCGACAAGTCCGCCCGGCTCGCCCTGCGCACGCAGCAGGTCCTGGCCTACGAGACGGACGTGACCGCGACGGTCGACCCCTTCGCGGGCTCCTACGTCATCGAGAAGATGACCGACGACGTCGAGGCCGCGACGCTGGAGCTGATGCGGAAGGTCGAGGACCTCGGCGGCGCGGTCAACGCCATCGAGCACGGCTTCCAGAAGAACGAGATCGAGCGCAGCGCCTACCGCATCGCCCAGGAGACCGACGCCGGGGAGCGGGTCGTGGTCGGCGTCAACCGCTTCCAGCTCGACGAGGAGGAGCCGTACGAGCCGCTGCGCGTCGACCCCGCCATCGAGGCGCAGCAGGCCGAGCGCCTGGCCAGGCTGCGCGCCGAGCGGGACCAGCAGGCCGTGGACTCGGCCCTCGCCGCGCTGAAGAAGGCCGCCGAGGGGGACGACAACGTCCTGTACCCGATGAAGGACGCGCTGCGGGCGCGGGCCACGGTGGGCGAGGTGTGCAACGCGCTGCGGGAGGTGTGGGGGACCTACGTGCCGTCGGACGCCTTCTGACGCCTTCCGCCCGGCCGGCCACCACCTCGCAGGGGTGACCCCGGGCGCGGAGCCCGCCGCCGGTTTCCCGGCGGCGGAAAACGCCGGGGCGGGATGTCGTACTCACGTGCGACACTCCTTCCCATGTTCGGCGTCATCGATCTCCCCACCTACCTCGCGGGCCTGGTACTGATCGTCCTGCTCCCCGGCCCCAACTCCTTGTACGTCCTCTCCGTCGCCGCCCGGCGCGGGGTGCGCGCCGGGTACCGCGCCGCCGCCGGGGTCTGGTGCGGGGACACCGTGCTGATGACCCTCTCGGCCGCCGGGGTCGCCTCGCTGCTCCAGGCCAACGCGCTGCTGTTCGGGATCGTGAAGTACGCCGGGGCCGGATACCTGACCTGGCTGGCCGTGGGCATGCTGCGGGCCGCCTGGGGGATGTGGCGGACCCGGCGCGACCGGAGCGCCGAGGGCGGCGGCGACCCGGCCGCCGGTGCCGTCGCCGACGAGCGCCCCTACCGCCGCGCCCTGGTCATCAGTCTCGTCAACCCGAAGGCGATCCTGTTCTTCGTCGCCTTCTTCGTGCAGTTCGTCGACCCGGCCTACGCCTACCCCGCGCTCTCCTTCGTGGTCCTGGGCACCCTCGCCCAGCTGGCCAGCGTCCTCTACCTCAGCGCCCTGATCCTCAGCGGCACCCGGCTGGCCGCCGCCTTCCGCCGCCGCAGGCGTCTGTCGGCGACGGCCACCTCGGCGGCGGGCGCGCTGTTCCTGGGATTCGCGGTGAAGCTGTCGCTGGCGAGCGCCTGACCGCCGGCCCCGGTCACCTCAGGGCCCACGAGGGCGAGGTGCTCCGCGAGGCCGTCCGCCGCCGGGGGCGCTTCGGAGCGGGGCGCGCGCCGGGGGTACGGCGTCCGCGCCCCCAGTACAACGCTAGGAAGCGGCCCGTGCGCCCGGTGTACGGCGTCCGCGCCCCGCGCGGTGGCGGCGGACGGCCCGGGTGACGACCGGCGGCAGCAGGTCCACGGCGAGACGGCGGGCGCGGGCGGTGCCGGCGGGGCGGGCCGCCGGCACCGGCCGGGGCGCCGGGGCGGGGGGCTCGTAGTGCCGCGAGCGCGGGAACGGCGGCGGCTGCATGCCCTTGGCCCGCACCCGCACCAGCCGGTGCCCGGCGGCCTCCTGCGTACTCACCGAGCAGTCCTCGCGCCGGCCCAGCACGGCGATCAGCTCCTCCTGGACGGGTACGGGATCGCCCCAGGTGCCGTACAGCTTCTGGGAGCTGAGGCAGACGGGCCGCAGCCCGTGGTTGAGCACCGCCTCCCAGGCGGCGACGGAGACGCCGGGGGTGTGCTCGGAGCGGAAGTCGTCCAGGACGACGACGCCCTCGGGCAGCAGCAGCTCGCGGGCCGCCTCGATGTCGCCGCGGACATGCTCGTACAGATGCGAGGCGTCGATGTGGACGAACCGGCATGTGCCCGGCGCGACCTCCTCGGTGATCACGGAGGTCGGCGCGTGGACGATCTCCGGCAGGGTGTCGTGGAAGGAGAGGTAGTTCCGCTCGAACGCCTGGCGGGTGAGCGAGGCGTAGGACCGCGCCGACTCCGCGCGGTTGGCCCGGTCCGGGGCCTGGCTGCCGAACAGGTCGCAGACGGTGAACCGTTCGCCCGGCCGGCGGTGGTGCCCCAGCAGGATCGCGCTCTTGCCCAGGTAGGCGCCCAGTTCCAGCAGGTCGCCCCGCAGGCCCCGCGCCGACTGCCGTTCCAGGAACCATGTGAACAGCAGCTGGTCGAGCGGCCAGAACCAGCCGGGCACGTCGTTCAGCTCACCGGGGTACGTCTCGGGTGCGTGTGCAGTGGCCATGGGGGGAGGTTGCCTGCCGGGCGCACCCCGTTCCAGCTCCACGCCGCATATCGTGTGAAGAAATCACCGGATGCGTGACAGAGCCGCCCGCAAACGGGGGGTCAGCGGCTTCTCGACGTACCGGTTCAGCAGCCAGGCCAGCAGCAGCATCGCGGCCAGGGTCAGCGCGAAGGTCGTCGCCGAGCCCAGGCCCGCACCGCGGTGCAGGGCGTGGATCACCACCCAGCCGAGGTGCTCGTGGACGAGGTAGAACGGGTACGTCAGCGCGCCCGCCACGGTCAGCCAGCGCCAGTCGGCGCGGTTCAGCAGGCCCAGCGCGATCGCCGCGACCGCCGCGAAGCCGACGGCGACGACGAGGACGATGCCGGCCGTGGTGCGGTGGGCGAAGGCGTCCGGATCGGCCGCGTTCCACAGCTCGCCGACCGCGTAGTGCTGCCCGACGAGGAAGCCGACCGCCGCGATGCCCCACCCGCAGGCGTCCCGCCGGTCGCGGTGGACGAGGTACAGGCCGATGCCGCCGATGAAGAACGGCGCGTACTCGGGCATGAGGACCAGATCGAGCAGCGGCTCGTCGGCGGCCTGGGCGAGCGCCGCCGCCAGCGTCCAGCAGGCGCAGAACAGGATCACCCGCCGCCGGGTCGCCCCCGGCAGGACCACGCACAGCGCGAACAGCGCGTAGAACCGGACCTCCGCCCACAGCGTCCAGCACACGCCGAGCACCCGGTCGGCGCCCAGCGGCTGCTGGAGCATGGTCAGGTTCACCAGCGCGTCGCTCGGTGACACCGCCTCGTAGGCGACCACCGGCAGCGCGAAGACCGCCGTCACCAGGACCACCGCCACCCAGTAGGCGGGCAGCAGCCGGGCGGCCCGGGAGGCGAAGAACGACGACAGGGGCCGGCCCCAGCCGCTCATGCAGATCACGAACCCGCTGATCACGAAGAAGACCTGGACGCCCAGGCAGCCGTAGGCGAAGAGCTGGTGCAGCGTCGGGAACTGGTGCCGGGGGGACGTGCCCCACGCCTCGGTGACGTGACCGCCGCGCCCGCCGTAGTGGTAGAGGGCCACCATCAGCGCGGCCACCAGGCGCAGCCCGTCCAGGGCGCGCAGCCGGGCGGGGGCGGCCTTCCGCCGCGGCGGGCGGGCCGGGTCGGCGGGGCCCGGGGTCCCGGTGACGGCGGCGGGCTGCGACGCGGACGCCGTCATGACCGTCTCGGTCATGTGCGTGACTCCTTCGACCGTGCGCGGTTCACGGTCACTGCTGGTGCGGGTGGGCGGGGTCGCCCCGGTGCGGGCGGCGGGCGGTGTCAGGCCGCCCGCAGGTAGGCCGAGTGCGCCGCCTTGCCGAGGTAGGTGAAGCGCGTCTCGCCGGTCAGGTGCGTGTCCAGGGCCTGCTTGATGCCGGGCCAGTTCGGGTCGCCGTAGTCGTCCAGGACGACGACGGCGCCGGGCGCCGCTATCTCCTCGGCCCACTGAAGGTCCTGGGCCACGCCCCGTTCGGAGTGGTCCCCGTCCACGACGATGACGCCGTAGGCGCGGTCGGAGACGGCGGCCCGGGTCGCGGGGTCCTCCGAGAATCCCCGCTGGACGCGGGCCGCCGCGCCCGCCGGGCCGGCCAGGGCGAGGTTGGTGCGTACGGCGTGCTCGTCGACCGGGGCGCCGGTGGGGTCCGGGCGCTGGGCGGTGCCGGGCTGGAGCTGGACGCCGGCGAAGGGATCGACGATGGTCAGGCTCGGGCTGCGTCCGTCGCGCTCCATCATGCGGACCAGCCCGGCGGAGAACATCCCGTACAGCGTCCCGATCTCCAGGATCTCGTCATTGGGCGGGTCGAGCAGCGGTATCGTGCCGAGCTTGCCGCAGATGTTCATGGTGCCGCCCGCGATCCGGCCCACCCCGAGCGACTCCAGCGCCACGAGCAGACGGAAGGCGGCGGCGACGTTGCGCACCGCGGCCTCCCGGTCCCCGGCCAGCGCGGCGACCTCGGCGTGGAGGCGGTCCAGCGGCGCCTCGGCCACCATCCGGGAGATGCCGCGGCCCCGTGGTCCGAGCAGGAGCTCGAAGGTGAGCTGGCGGCGTCTGAGGAGCTCGACGTCACGGGCCAGTCGCTCCGTGTCGGGCGCGTCGGGGCTCCGGAGCGCGGTGGTGCGCGCGACCGCCGAGCGGACCCGCCGCTCGATGCGCTGGTCGATGAGGTCGGCGACCGGACGCAGCAGACGCCGGGAGACCGAGCTGCGAAGCAGCGAGCGGCTGTTCGTGGAAGCCATGGAAACCAAGGACCTCAATCCGTCACGGGAGTTGAACGGGGGTGCGAGGAGCGCGGTGGGGCCAGGCTAGGCAGCCGCCCGCCGGGGTGCGGAGCCGTCGGGCGGAGGATCGGGGGAACTTCTGCTGAACTCTGGGTGACCCGCGGGAGCGGCGGCCCGGATGCCGCGCGTCCGGGCCGCCGCCGGGCCGCCCGCCTGTGCGGGCGGGCGGGCGGCCGGAGGAACGGCGGGGTGTCGCCGTCAGTGCCCTCGCGTCGCCGTCAGTGGCCCTTGCGCAGCCGTGCCGAGTGCGTGGTCACCTGGGCGCGCACCGACTCCCGGCGGGCCAGCAGGCGGATGGACCGGCCGCGCGCGCCGAGGAGCCCGGCGACACGGGAGATCTCCGACCACACCCGGCCCCGGTCGCCCCCGGCGATCGCCGCCGCGGCCAGCAGCTGGCACGCCTCCTTCACCTGGCCCCGCCCCGCGCGCAGCTCGGCCATCCCGATCAGCACGTCGACCGGCTGCCGCCGGCGCAGTATCTCGGTGCCCACCCGCAGCGCGTCCTCGACGTTGCCGCTGCGCACATGGCGCTTGAAGTCCTCGTTGAGGTGCCGGATCTGCTGGGGTATCACGGCCCGGACCTCCTCGGCCGCGCCGGTGTCCGCCCGGTCCCCGCCGCCCGCGCCCGTGTCCGGATCGCCGGGCTGCCCGTGCGCCGCCCGCCGCGGGCCGGGCAGGCCCAGCGCCGCCGTCATCCGGGCGGTGAACGCGGGGATGTCGAACAGCTCCTCGACCTCGCGGTAGTCGTCCTCGGACACCCGCTCGCCGAGCACGGCCCCCAGCGCCGTTAGCGCCGCCTGCGGGGTGTAGTCGGCGAAGGACCGGTAGCCCGGCACCCCGTCGAGCACCTCCCGCGAGCCCACCCGGTGGTAGGTCACCACGCGCAGCCGCTGCTGCACGGCCTCCACCACCGACAGCGGCATCGGGTCGTCGACGGAGGAGAGGAAGAAGACGTCCGACGCGGCGAGTTCGGCCCGCACCCGCTCGCGGGACAGGGCGCCCATCCAGGTCACCCGGTCCGACAGCAGGGTGGTCGGCGCGATGCGCGGGGTGCGGTGCCCGATCCACGCGAACCGCCACGGCAGCCCCTCGGTGTGCGCGAGCTCCGCCACCCGGGAGAAGAGGTCCAGCCCCTTGCGGTCCTGCATGGAGCCGACCATCACGATCCTCGGCCGCGGGCCGGGTTCGACCCGGGCCCGCGCCCGGTTCAGGTCCTGCGGCACGGTGTTGTAGACGACGACGGGGTCGGCGACCCCGAGGCCCCGGAACATGTCCGCCTGGGCGGCCGACACGCACAGCACCGTCAGCTCCGGCAGCAGCCGCAGCATCTCCTTGTGGCGCAGGGTGTGGTGCTCCGCCTCGTACGCCATGACGTGCTCGGTCTCGTGCGCGTACAGGAAGACCTGCCGGCCGGCGGACACCAGTTCGGCCACGAGCTCGTTGCCCAGCGCCGACCGCCACAGCGGCGCGAGGCTGTTGACGAGGACGACGTCGGTGTCCTTCAGCGCGTCGAGCACGTCCTCGGTGCGGCAGTAGGCGCTGAGGTCGACGTAGCGGATGTCCACGGGGGAGTGGGCCAGCAGGGCCTGGGTGTAGGTGAGGATCGGGATGGCGACTCCCGTCACGTAGCCGAAGCCGAGCCCGAGCACCGCCAGCGACTTCGGCGGCGTCTGCCGCTCCCGTACGGCACGCAGCGCGCGTTCGGCGCGGGTCTCGCGCGGCGCGCCCGAGGAGACGGCGGGCCGCGGCGCGGCCGGCGCGGCCGGCTCCGCCTCCTCCACCACCTTCAGGATCTGCTCCGCCACGTCGTCGCGGAAGGTGAGGAAGTGGGTCAGGGGCTCCCCGGTGGTGTTGCCGGTGAACTTGCCCGTCCGGTGCAGCTGCCCGGCCACGTCGGCCAGCTCGCCGACGGTGCCGACGTTGCGCAGCAGGGCGTGGTTGACGGCCGGGAAGACGATGTTCAGCGGCGGCGGGCTGAACAGGATCAGCGGGACGCCGGCGCGCAGGGTCTGGAGGTAGGTGGTGGAGAAGAAGGTGACGGCCAGGTCGTAGGCGCCCAGGCCCGCCGCGTCCGCCAGCGCCGACTCGTCGAGGACGGTGACGCCGGGCAGCCCGGCCAGCCAGGTCAGATGGCCGGAGAGCGTCGAGGGATGCGGTTTGATCGCGACCTCGCCGAACTCCGCGAGGGCCGCGCAGGCCGCCTTCAGATACTCGCGGTGCTGCTTGGCGGGCAGCTTGCGCTGATCGCCCAGGGGCTGGTCGAGAATGATGATCCGCAGGGGCTCGCGGGAGGTGCGGGCCGGGCGCGGGGCGGGGTTGTGCGCGGCGCGCAGCAGGGCCGGGTCGTCGCTGTGGCCCAGGGCGCCGGTGATGTGGACGACCGGATCGGCGTCCGCCGTGCGGTACAGCAGGTGATGGGCGGTGGCGGGCCCCCACACGCATATCGCCGCGGGTCTGGAGGAGCCGTAGTACCAGTTCTGGTCGCGGACGCCGGGCGTGAGGGTCTTGTAGTGGAAGTCCAGGTGCCCGTCCTGCACGAGCACCACCGGGAGCGTCTCGGCGAGGGCGCGGGCGACGCGGCTGCCGCGCTGCGACTGGTCGTTGAAGAGGATCAGCCGGTCGATGCCCTCGCGCCGCGCGAAGGCGGCCGTCCGGGGGCCGATCTCCTCCAGGAACTGCGCGTGGGCGAGGGTCTCGTCCTCGTGGAACAGGTTGCGTACCTCCACGCCGTCGAGCCGGGCCGAGGTCTCCTCCTCGATCCACCGGCCGACGTCACCGCCGAGGTCGGCGGTGACCGGCAGGAAGGTGTGCTCCCGCGCGCCGGGAGCGCTCATGATCTGAGCGGTGAGACCGACCCCGTTGCGGTTTTCGATGAACACGGCGATACGCATAGACAACCAGCCCAGTCCGAAGGTCAGGTACCGGAAGGCCACCGCTTGTTCGGCCCGCGACGCCGGTCTTGCAGGCGCACCTTCATCGTCGTACAGAGATGTGATGATTTCCCGCAGATCATCGCACGGGGCACGGAAACGTGTGCGTGAAGAGGAAATGAACGGAAAGTGCGATCGGTCGCGGAGTTCTTTCCGTTCATTTTCTCTTCACCGTGAATTGGTGGTACGGCTGCCGGGGGCGGCGGCGCCGGGTCCGTCCCCCCGGGGCGGACGTCACCGCTTGAGGGAGCGCCGCAGCGCCCGCGCCCGGCGTACCACCCGGCGCGCCGCGGCGTTGCGCGGCAGGAAGGCCAGCCGCCGCGGCATGCCGCCGGGCAGGCCCAGCGCGGTCAGCCGCTTCTTCCTGAAGTACCGCCGGGCGCCGGTGTGGAGATGCGCCGTCAGGTACCGCTCGGCCTCGGGGCGCAGCTCCGGCAGGATTTTCGGCTGCATCGTGTACCCGACGGCGCGGACGAGGGAGGTGAGCGCGCCGGTGTCCATGCCCCGGCGCCCTTCGGTGACGGCCGCGCGCTCGGTCGGCTCGGGCAGCAGCGCGTCGACGACCGTGACCGGGACGCGGTTGCTGTTCTCGTACGGGCTGAGCCGGTCCAGCAGCGTGCCCGTGCCGACGCGGGCGACCGGCAGCCCGTACAGCGCGGACGCGGTGAGCAGGCCCGTGGAGAAGCAGCCGACGACCAGCGCCGGACGCATGCGCTGGTAGAGCACCTCCGCGAGGACGGGCGTGTCCAGGACGGTGAGGTCCACGCCGAGCCGCTCGGCCTCCCGCTCCAGGGTGCGGGCGAACCGGGCCGGGGCCGAGGGGTGCGGCTTGAACACGATCCGCTCGTGGCCGAGTCCGGCCGCGCCCCGCAGCATCCGCACATGCAGGTCTTCCTCCTCGCCGGGGGAGAGGATGTTCAGCGCGGACAGGTACTGGCCCAGCAGCAGGGCGGGTTCGGTGAGGGCGGGCAGGCCGTCCCCGGTGTCGGCCAGTTCGGCGAGCACCTTGGTGAACGCGGGGGTGGGCACCACCTCCGGCGGGACGCCGAACTCGGTCAGCAGCAGCGGCGTGAGGCCCGGCACCAGGTCCAGGTGGAGCAGCCGCTCCACCCGGGTGCCGACCAGCGGGTCGAGCTTGTTGCGGGTGGGGCCGTAGCTCATCAGGCCGTCCGCGTAGACGGTGACCGGCGCGTCGGCGAAGATCTGCGTCACGCCGAGCGCCGGGTGCACCTGGATCGACTCCACGGCGAGCGCCACGTCGTCGTCACCGAGCCCCCACGCCAGCCGCAGATACCGCTCCCACACCGGGACGTCCTCCGGGCGCGGCTGCCAGCCGCCCGGGTGGAACGGGAAGATCGCCTCGTTCCACGACACGACGTCGTCGAACCGGGTGCGCAGCCGGTCGAAGCCGGGCATCTGGTCGACCGCGGGCGTCGTCTCGGGCGTCGCCGCGTTGTTGGACACCAGCAGGATCCGCCGGCCGGCGGGGGCGAAACAGCCGGCGTCCAGGGCGGCGGCGAGGGTGGCCGTGCCGTAGAGCGTCGACGCCATGAAGATCTGCGTGGTCACGCCGCCACCTCCCCGGCGGGCACCGGCCGGCGGCGCAGCCGGCGCAGCCGCCCGGCGCGCTCGGCGTCCATCGAGCCGAGCACCTTGTCGAGCGCGTCCTGCGGCATCCGCCGCAGCGCGGCGGCGCTCATCGCCTTCAGTTTGCGGGCCACGGGCGGCTCGAACCTCTCGATCGATCCCAGGTGGTGGGAGATGATGGCGCAGTACGTGCGCACGGCCTTGGGCAGCAGCCGCTCGGCGTCGGGGTCCTCTGCGGTCTCCGCGACCACCTGGTCGAAGGCGCGGATGAAGTCGAGCTGCCGGGCGTCGCCGATCTGCGTCAGCGAGGAGGCGACCCCGCGCCGGTAGAAGACGCCGAGCAGCCCCGTCACGGCGAAGGACTCCGCCTCCCGGTGCAGCTTCCAGATCCACGGCCGGTCCTCGGCCGTGCGCAGCCCGTCGGTGAAGTGGAGCAGACCGCGGTCGACGAGCCGGCGGTGGTAGACGCCGGCCCAGGCGTAGGCGTAGTCGACGGAGGTGGAGCGGTGGGCCGGCAGGATGGCGTCGCGCGGACGCAGCGGGACGTTCCTGCGGCCGTGCGGCACCCGGTGCACCGCGCGGGACCGCGCGGTGCACTGCACATGGTCGGTGCGCACGAAGTCGCAGCCCAGCTCCTCGATCACGGCGACCAGCCGGGCGTAGTAGCCGGGGGCCAGCCAGTCGTCGCCGTCCAGGAAGGTGAGGTACTCGCCGCGAGCCCGGTCGATGCCGGTGTTGCGGGCGGTCGCGAGGCCGCCGTTGCGCTCGTGTCTGACCAGCACCGCGCCGGGCAGCTCGCGCTCCGCGCGCGCGAGGATGTCGGGTGTCCCGTCGGTCGAGCAGTCGTCGACGAGAATGAATTCGAAGTCGTCCCGCGCGTTGGCGCGCAGACTCCTCAGGGCGTCGGGGGCGTATTGCTGCACGTTGTAGAACGGCACGATGACGGAGAGCTTGAGCACGCAGGCGACGCTAGGCCGCGGCCCGGCATTCGGTTTTACCTGCGGCTTGATGCGGAGTGAACGGCGCGTGGCGAAGCCGTGAAGCAGACGGTTTTCCGGGCGGGACACGGGCCGATTCCCCATTCGGCGGTGTGCTGTTAACCGTTTGTTGCTTTCGGGTTGGGCGGTTCCTAGAAATGCCTTCCTAGCGTCTTCGGCGTGCCAGCAAGTGCAGCAAGTGCGACGAAGGCCCTGCGGGTGGCCGTCCTCGCGGACTCCGACACCCGGTGGAAGTGGGGCGCGCTCACCGCGCGCCGCACCGCCCCCCGGGACACGGACCTCCGTCTGGACGGCTACCTCCTGCGGGGCCGCGCCACCCCCACCCCCCGCCAGCTCGACGAGGTCGGCGTCCGCGCCGACACGCTCCGCGAGGTCACCGGCGTCGAGTTCCTGCGCGCCATGGCGCGCGAGCCGTACGACGTGCTCGTCCTCGCCCTGGTCGGCGGCGGAGTGCAGGCGATGCTGCACGGCCTGAAGCGGGTGTGGGAGGACCGGGCCCACCGGCCCGTCGTCGTCACCGGCTACGTCGGCGTCGTCTACGAGAAGCTCGCCGACGGCCTGCTGCTGCGGCACGGCGCCGACCTCGTCCTCGCCAACTCCCGCCAGGACGCCGAGCGTTTCCGGGCCGTGTACGAAGGGGTGGGCGCCGACGCCTCCGCGGTGACCGAGGTGGCGCTGCCGTTCCTGGGCGGCGCCCCCTACACCGGTGAACACGACCCCTACACGGTCGTCTTCGCCGCCCAGCCCTCCGTGCCGGCGAGCCGCGCGGACCGCGCGTACCTGCTGGACCGGCTGATCCGGCACGCCCGCCGCCACCCCGAGCGGGAGGTGCTGCTGAAGCTGCGCTCCCAGCCCGGCGAGCACACCACCCACATCGAGGAACTGCCCTACCAGAAGCTGGCGCAGAAGGCGGACCCGCCGCCCAACCTCCGCCTGGTCTACGGCCACATGGGCGAGGTGCTGGACCGCACCGACCTGCTGGTCACCGTCAGCTCCACGGCCGCCCTGGAGGCGCTGCACCGCCGCATCCCGACCGCCGTCCTCACCGACCTCGGCATCCGCGAGGCGCTCGGCAACCACCACTTCACCGGCTCCGGCTGCCTGGCCTCCTGGGACCAGCTCGACGCCGGGCACCGGCCGGTGCCGGACGAGGAGTGGGTGGCGCGGCAGGGCGTCGCGGCCGGGGCCGGCCCCGGCGGGGAAGGCGCGTACGCCACCGCCTTCGACGCCGCCCGCGCGCGCATCGCCAAGCTGCTCGCCCGGCCCGGCGGCCTGCCCCCGCTGACCCCGTACTACACCCCCGTCACCGCCCCCGGCTATCTGCCCGGCATCCTCGCCCGCCACCACCTCGGCCCCGACGGCACCCCGCTGCCGGGCGCCCCCGCCGGCGACCGGGAGCCCGGCCCCGTCCGGCAGATCGTCCGCCGCGCGGCCCGCGGCGCCTACCGGCACGGCGTGCAGCGCGTGGCGCCCGTCATCCGGCGGATGGGGGAGCTGTGACCGCCCCGGCCGCCCACCCCGCAGCGCAAGGAGACCCGTTCATGTCCACCCCGGAAGCGGAGCCCGCGGCGGGCCGCGGCGCGGCGGTGCGCCGCGTGCTCGCGGTGATCCCCGCACGCGGCGGCTCCAAGGGCGTGCCCGCCAAGAACCTCGCCCCCGTCGGCGGCGTCCCGCTGGTGGCCCGCGCCGTGCGCGAGTGCCGCGCCGCCCGGCTGGTGACCGACGTCGTCGTCTCCACCGACGACCGGGCCATCGCCGACGCCGCCCGCCGGGCCGGCGCCGAGATCGTGCCGCGGCCCGCCGGCATCGCCGGCGACACCGCCACCTCCGAGGCCGCCGTCCTGCACGCCCTGGACGCCCACGAGGCCCTGCACGGCGCCCCCGTCGACGTGGTGCTGCTCGTGCAGTGCACCAGCCCCTTCCTCACCCGCGAGGACGTCGACGGGGTGGCCGGCGCGGTCGCCGAGCGGGGCGCCGACACCGCGGTGACCGTGGCGCCGTTCCACGGCTTCCTCTGGCGCGACGCCGCCGGCGGCCCCGGGGACGGCGGCGGCCGGGGCGTCAACCACGACAAGTCCTTCCGCCCGCGCCGCCAGGACCGGCCCGAGGACCTGCTGGAGACCGGCGCCGCCTACGCGATGGACGCCTCCGGCTTCCGCGCCCACCGGCACCGCTTCTTCGGCCGGACCGAGCTGGTGCGCACCGACCCGGCGCGCGTCCTGGAGATCGACGACCCGCACGACCTGGCCCGGGCCCGCGCGCTGGCGCCCCTGCTGGACGCGGCGCGCCCCGGCGCGCTGCCGACCGCCGCCGACGTCGACGCGGTCGTCCTCGACTTCGACGGAACCCAGACCGACGACCGGGTGCTGATCGACGCCGACGGGCGGGAGCTGGTCGCCGTGCACCGCGGCGACGGACTCGGCATCGCCGCGCTGCGCCGCGGCGGCCTGCGGATGCTGATCCTCTCCACCGAGGTCAACCCCGTCGTCGCCGCCCGCGCCCGCAAGCTGCGCGTCCCGGTGCTGCACGGCGTCGACCGCAAGGACCTCGCGCTGAAGCGGTGGTGCGAGGAGCAGGGCGTCGACCCCGAGCGCGTGCTCTACGTCGGCAACGACGTCAACGACCTGCCGTGCTTCGCCCTGGCCGGCTGGCCGGTGGCGGTCGCCGACGCCCACGACGCCGTACGCGGCGCCGCCCGCGCGGTCACCACCGTCCCCGGCGGCCGGGGCGCGATCCGGGAGATCGCCGGCTGGCTCCTGGGCCCCGGCCTCGACACGCCCGGCACCCCCGAGGACCCCGAGGCCGCCGGGACCCCCGAGGCCCCCGGATCCCCGGCCACTGCCGACTCCCTCCCCTCACTCCCTCACGAACCCCTCACCCAGTCCCACCACGTAAGGACCCCTTGATCATGAGCACCGACTCCCGCATCCGCACGCTCGGCTCGCGCGAGGCCGGCCCCGGCCGCCCCGTCTACGTCACCGGCGAGATCGGCATCAACCACAACGGCGACCTCGACAACGCCTTCAAGCTGATCGACGCGGCCGCCGAGGCCGGCTGCGACGCCGTGAAGTTCCAGAAGCGGACGCCGGAGATCTGCACCCCGCGCGACCAGTGGGACATCGAGCGCGACACCCCCTGGGGCCGGATGACGTACATCGACTACCGCCACCGCGTGGAGTTCGGCGAGGACGAGTACCGCCAGATCGACGACTACTGCAAGACCAAGGGCATCGACTGGTTCGCCTCCCCCTGGGACACCGAGGCCGTCGCCTTCCTGGAGAAGTTCGACGTCCCCGCCCACAAGGTGGCCTCCGCCTCCCTGACCGACGACGAGCTGCTGCGCGCCCTGCGCGCCACCGGCAAGACGATCATCCTGTCCACGGGCATGTCGACGCCGAAGCAGATCCGCCACGCCGTCGAGGTCCTGGGCAGCGACAACATCCTCCTCTGCCACGCCACCTCCACCTACCCGGCCAGGGCCGAGGAGCTGAACCTCCGCGTGATCAACACGCTGGAGAAGGAGTACCCGAACGTCCCGATCGGCTACTCCGGCCACGAGACCGGTTTGCAGACCACCCTCGCCGCCGTCGCCCTCGGCGCCTGCTTCGTCGAGCGCCACATCACCCTCGACCGCGCCATGTGGGGCTCGGACCAGGCCGCCTCGGTGGAGCCGCAGGGCCTCACGCGCCTGGTCCGCGACATCCGCACCATCGAGGAGGCGCTCGGCGACGGCGTGAAGAAGGTCTACGACTCCGAGCTCGGCCCCATGAAGAAGCTGCGCCGGGTCCCCGGCGTCGTCGCCGAGGCGGAGATCGCCGCGGCGGCGGGCGAGCCGGTCTCCGTCTGACCCCGCCCACCACCCCTCCGCCCACGCCCTGAGACGGGACGGTCGTACGCCGATGAGCCCCCGCGCCGGGAATGCCGGCCACCCCACTCTCGCCTTCGTCGAGAGCCCGGTACAGCTCCTGAACGTGCTGGAGTGGGCGCACCTGCGCGCGCCCGGCGCGGGACTCGCCCTGGTGGTGCTGTCGCCCGTCGACCCGATGACCCGGGGCCAGCTGCGCCGCATGGCGGAACTGGCCCGCCGGGAGGGCCACGAGGTCCGCTGGGAGGAGGCCCGCGGCGGTGCCGCGGCCCCCTACCAGACGGTGGGGGGCCTGATGGGCGACCTGCGCCGCGCCGAGCGGATCGTGATGGGCGACCCCTTCTCCCGCTATGTGCAGCTGCTGCTGACCATCACCCGCGCCCGCGAGCTGGTCGTCGTCGACGACGGCACCGCCACCATGGAGTTCGTCACCCAGCTCGCCCGCGGCGAACGCCTGGTGCGCTGGCACCGCAAAGGCCGCCGCCCCGGCCCGCGCGACCTGCTGTTCGCGCCGGTCTCCGCCGCCGCCCGCCGCCGGCTGACCCCGTCCCGGAGCCGCCGGGTGGAGGTCTTCTCCGCCATGCCGATCGAGCAGGCCCCGGACGGGGTGACGGTCACCGCCAACGCCTTCGCCTGGACCCGCGCCCGCTTCGGCCCGCCCCGCCTGACCAAGGGCGCCGACATGGTCGGCACCTCGCTGGTGGAGACGGGCGTCGTGGACGGCGACCGGTACGTCGCCGCCGTCCGGGAGCTGGCGAGGCGGCACGGCGCCACCCGCTACTTCGCCCACCGGCGCGAGAGCGCCGAGAAACTCCACCGGCTGGCCGTGGAGACCGGCCTCCAGATCGTCCGCCCCGACCTGCCCCTGGAACTGATCGCCCGCCGCGGCCCCGTCGGCCGCACCGTCCTCAGCTTCCCCTCCACGGTCGTCCACACCCTGCCCCTGGCCCTGGCCGGTACGGAGGTGAAGGTCGCCGTCTGCGACATCGACCCGGCGTGGCTGACCCAGCACGCCTCCCCGCGCGCCCAGGGCTTCCTGTCCGGGGTGACGGGCTCGGCCCGGGACGCGCACCGCCTGGCGGCGGTGGCGATCGCCGGATAGCTCCCCGGCCGGGGCACGGGTCCCGTCGCCGCTACCGGTGGCTTTCCGGCCGAACGTGCGTATATGACGCTTTTCACGGCAATCACCGGTAGAGGTGAACATCACACCTTTCATGCCGCTCTGACCGTTTGAGCGGGGGCCATCGCCCTCGCCGGAGGGGCTCGGCGGGGCCCCCGCCGCCGGCCCCGCCCGTCCGCCTGATGAGCGCGGACGAGTGGGGCGGGCGGGACGTGGTATCCGTGAGAGAGACGGGTAGCCGGGAGCGGGGGCGGTCGCCGCTTCCCGTGGATCCGAAGATCCACTCGGTCGGCGAAAACCGGCGAGTTTACCCAAGACATTCGACAGATATGCGTGGGGCGACCAGATTTTCTTCCCCTAAGGGGCTGAACTTTTGTTGATCGAGGGTCAACCGGCCGCCTGGGCGTCCTACCCTTCAGAGGGTGAAGCAACTGATGTCCCCAGAGTCCGAGGTCGACCTTCCCGGTGAAGCCCTGCTTCCCGGCGCGCTGCCCGAGGCACTGCGCGCCGAGCTCGTCGCCTTCCGCCGCGACCTGCACATGCACCCCGAGCTGGGCAACCAGGAGTTCCGCACCACCGCAGCGATCAAGGAACGGCTGGAGAAGGCGGGCCTGGCGCCGCGCGTACTCCCCGCCGGCACCGGGCTCATCTGCGACATCGGTGTCGAGGGAGGGGAGAGCCCCGGCGGCGACGGCGGCCCGGGCATACTCGCCCTGCGGGCCGACATCGACGCCCTGCCCATCCCCGACATGAAGAGCGACTGCCCGTACCGGTCCACCGTGCCGGACCGGGCGCACGCCTGCGGGCACGACGTGCACACCACCGTCGTCCTCGGAGCCGGCCTCGTCCTCGCCGGGCTGCACCGCCAGGGGCTGCTGCGCCGCCCCGTGCGGATGATCTTCCAGCCGGCGGAGGAGGTACTGCCCGGCGGCGCCGCCGAAGCCATCGAGGCCGGGGCGCTGGAGGGGGTCCGCCGCATCCTCGCCGTGCACTGCGACCCGCGGGTGGACGCCGGGCGGATCGGGCTGCGCGAGGGCCCCATCACCTCCGCCTGCGACCGGCTGGAGATCGCGCTCGACGGCCCCGGCGGCCACACCGCGCGCCCCCACCTCACCACCGACCTGGTCACCGCCGCCGCCCGCGTCGTTGCCGACGTGCCCGCGCTGGTGGCCCGGCGCATCGACAGCCGCAGCGGCCTCGCCGTCACCTGGGGCCGGATCGAGTCCGGACACGCCCCGAACGTCATCCCGCAGCACGCCGAGCTCGCCGGGACCGTGCGCTGCCTGGACCTCGACGCCTGGCGGCAGGCGCCCGACGTGGTGGTCGCGGCGATCGACGAAGTGGCCAACCTCTACCGTGCCAAGTCCGAGATCACCTACGTCCGCGGCGTCCCGCCGGTCGTCAACCACCCGGACGCCACCGAGCTGCTGCGGGAGGCGATGACCGCCCGGCGCGGCGTGGAGTCGATCGAGGGCACCGAGCAGAGCCTGGGCGGCGAGGACTTCTCCTGGTACCTGGAGCGGGTGCCCGGCGCCATGGCCCGGCTCGGCGTCCGCCCGCCCGGCGAGCGCACGGTCCGCGACCTGCACCAGGGCGACTTCGACGTGGACGAGCACGCCATCACCGTCGGCGTGGAGCTCTTCACCGCCGCCGCCCTCCTCGACGCCCTCGGCTAGCTGTACTGACCCGCGAGGTTGGGGACGCGGCTGGCGGGTGGTTGCCCTTTCAGCGCGGTGTGTCCGCGGTGGTGATTGTAGGTGTGCAGCCATTGC